>JBFHGX010000009.1:0-52847 GCA_041582875.1 Bacteroidales bacterium
ACCTTCCTTTTTACCATTTTTCTTCATCCGCTCGCCAAGCTTTTTTTGTCCTTCCATAATATCTTCCAATGAAGGTTTTTTTCCGGCTCCCGGACTATTGCATTGTCCTTGTCCGCTTTTTTGACCCGACATTTGCATGGATGATTTCATCTGTTTCAACGATTCAGCCAACATAAGAGATAAATTATTGGTCGATGTCATGGCATATTGTTGTGCACCTAAAGATTCTCCGGTTCTCCTTTCTTGAAGCGACTTTAATGCTTTTTCTATATTACTGGTTATTTTTCCTGATTCATCAAGAATGAAAGGTTGAATAAAAATTTGACGTTTACTTAATGCCCTAAGGGAGTCTTCCACCACCACAAAATCGGTTTGGAGTAGTTTTAATTTTTCACTGTTGTCGATGTACTGAGGATCGTTTTGAGAGGTGTTCTTTACTTTATTTATCAGATTTTCCTGCTCAAAACTCATGTCGATAAGGTTGTCCAGTAAGGTTCTAACCTGCTCGGCATCTTCACCCATTTGTTCAGCTTTGGCACCTTCAAAAGCTATTTTCATGGCATCGGCCATTTCTTTCATTTTCTCACCAGCATTTTGTTGGTTTTGACCAGCTTTTTTCTCCTTACTTTTTTCCAGATTTTCTGATGCTTCTTCCATCTCTTGTTCGATGGAGTTAATGGCGGCCGTATCTTTTTTTATGTCAAAAGGCTCCTCGAGCTGCTGATCCAGAGAATCGATTTCGTTTAAATCATTTTGTAGTTCTTCAAACGACTGCTGAATTTCACGTTGTTCTTCGAGCGATTTTTCATTGTCCTGTTGCTTTTGCAAAGTTTGATCTGCTAATTTCAACTGTTTTTCGCTCAACTTCTCCAGTTTATTCAATGCATCTTCTACTTTTTGTTCTACTTCATATTGCTTAAAGAGTTCAAGATTTTGTTCCAGGTTTTTCTTTAAATCTTCATTTTTTTCCTTCATCTCTTTAAGGAAATCTTCAAGTTTGTTTTTATCCAGATTATCCATTTGCTCCTGAAGTTTTTGAAGCTCTTTTTCCATATCCGTCTTCATCAACTCATCAAAAAGTTCCTGTAACATATCCATTTTTTGCTGTAGTTCAGGATCCGTCTTTTTATTTATCAGCGTTTCAAGCTCATCGATTTCTTTGTTCAACTCTTTTATTTCATCCATTTGAGATTTAATGGAAGCTTCTTTTTCGAGCAAATCCGAAAGCTTTTTCTTGTCCATCCAGTTTAACTCTTTTTTCTCAAATAAACTGAGCGTGGTTTCTTCTATTTGTTTGTTGAGTTTTTCGAGCTGAGTGAGCGATTCCTCAATTTTTTTCTTCATCTCATCTGATTGACCTTCAGCTTTTTCGTTTAACTCATCAGCATCGGGAAGTTGCATGTAGTAAGTGGAAGATCGCCGCTTTTTATTTCCATTGATGACATCATTGTCGCGAACTTCGAAGCAGTAGGAAATACTTTCTCCTGGCACGAATAGCATTTCTCGTGCATTAAAACTGTAGTCAAATGATTGTCGTAAAACCGACTTTTCTATCTCTAATGGTAATTTTGACCAAGGCAATTGAGGAATACTATCCTTACGATACAAAAAGTACAGGTCGTAAAAACCATGATCATCGCGTACAAAACCCGTAAAATGGGTTTGACCGTAAAAGCCCTTTTCAGGGAATTCACTGACCTCAATTTCAGGATATTCATCTGGAATCATCTTAACTGAAAACATCAGTGAATCAGTTATATGAATGTATTGGTTAATCGGTGTTAAGGTATATCTGAACGATTGATTAACCTGCTGATTCAATTCAAAAATATTGCTGTTGTGGTTTTTTAGCCAAATGAGGCTGTCATTTAGCTCCATTTTAACGGAATCGGCATCTCTGGTAAAGATCTTCCATTGAATTTGTGTTCCTTCGGGAACTACCAAATCACCTGTGTTTTGGAGCAATTCATTTGGTTTCGACAAATATTTTGGAAAGGTAAGCGCTGCTTCAAATCCGTAAATGAGGGGACGGGGAAAAACCTGAATGTGATAGGTTTGACTGTTGTATTCTGGAGTGTTCAGGGTAAAATGGACATCCTGATTGAGCGTTTTAAAAATATACTGGTACTTGCCCGAACCAAGTTCCCCCATCCGGTAGGAGTATAATCCATCGTTTATGGTTATGTTTTCAGGAACTGATTCTCCGCTTACTTTCACTTCAAGGATGAAGTCACTTTTTTGAATGCAATTCAGATCTTGGTTAACAACCTGAATGGTGTATGGAAGTGGTTTTTCAAAATGGGTGTCGTAATTAATAATACGATTGGTTGGGTTGGTAATGGTTTTCGGACTGAAACCAATAACCATCAGCAATATCAATATGGGAGGAAAAATGTACTTGAAATATTTTTTGTTTCCTTTAAAGTCGATGGCTTTTTTAAATGGAACGGGAGCTAATTCGGCAGCTTTTTGGTTAATACTTGCGGTGAGCAAATCCATTTGATGGCTGCTTTGTTCAGCATGTAGCTGGATGGTATTGAGTAATTTATCACTTACTTCCGGAAAGTGTTGCCCAATTAATTTAGCGGCTTCCATTTCCGAAAGGGTTTTCCCCAAATGAAAAATCCGTAAAAAGGGGATAATAATATAAAACAAGAGTACAAAAAGTGACAAACCCATAAACGAATACAGCAAAACAATTCGGGTGTTTGTGTTGCTCCAGGCAAAATATTCGATCCCAGTGACCAACAGAAAAAACGAAATGATTAAAGCAAATCCAAGTATAAAACCCCTGATAATTTGGTTTTTATAGTATTTAAGGATAAACTTCCTGAGGTTTTCAAGTAATATTTCGTAGTTGGATTTCATTGACAACTTTTACAAGGGTTTTCGTGTCATAAATAATATTCTCGGCAAAGATAGAAATTAGGCGACAGCCAAAATGATTATCTTAGCTGATTGATTTATCGAATGGGGTCGTCTCATTCGTATTAATAAACCAACAAATCTATCTATGAAACGTAAAATGATTACCATTATTCTCCTGATTTTTTCTGCTAGCCTTTTCGCGCAATGGAATCAGGACCCTAACATTGATGGGAAATGCTCTCATATACCTCATCAAAATGATAAAAAAGAGTTTTTAGGGCTTTATAATTGGCAAAGTCCTTTATTAGACAATTACGATGTTACCTTTTATGGTCTCGATATTGAAGTAACCAGTGATTCGATCTACGTAGGCGGAAATGGCACCATTAACGGAATAGCCCTGGTGCCTTTAGATACGTTTGCCTTTGAGCTGAACCCTATTCAAATCATTGATGCCATTTGGTTTAACGGAGTTCAATACACTGATTTCGATCGTCAGGACAACAATGTGCTGGTGCCGGTTTCCATGGTAAATACTGGAGATGCGTTTAGTGCTCAAATCTTTTATCACGGACAACCTTCTTCAGGTGGTTTCTTTTCGGGTGTTACCAATGCTTATTCAAGTCAGTACAATCAGTCAGTTACCTGGACTTTATCCGAACCTTTGGCGGCAAGCGATTGGTTTCCTGTGAAACAAGATTTGGAAGATAAAGCTGATTCGTGCTGGGTTTTTCTTACCACTGTAAATAGCGATATGGCTGGATCTCAGGGGTTGCTCACCAATGTAGTAGACTTGGGTAATGGTAAACACCGCTTCGAATGGAAATCGAAATACCCCATTGATTATTACTTAATTTCGTTTGCTGTTGCTGATTATCAAGAGTATAATATATATGCACACCCCGAAGAAATGGCTGGAGATTCTATTCTGATTCAAAATTTCATTTACAATTCTCCCAACTGTCTCGAAAACAACAAAGCGGGTATCGATCAAACGGCTGAATTTGTTGAGTTGTTTTCTGATTTATATATTCTTTATCCTTTTTGGGAAGAAAAATATGGACATTGCTTAACGCAATTAGGTGGTGGAATGGAACATCAAACCATGACAACCATTGGAGGTTTTTCATTTCATTTGGTGGCTCACGAATTGGGGCACATGTGGTTTGGTGATAATGTAACTTGTGCCACCTGGAGCGATATATGGATCAATGAAGGTTTCGCCACTTATTCCGACTACTTGGCCAATGAATATATTTTAGGATGGGAAGCCGGAAAATCTTTTATATCAAGTGCTCAAAACAATGCCATGTCTCAATCGGGAGGAAGTGTTTATGTTCCTGAAGATGAGATTTATCCAGGTAATGAATGGCGGATTTTCTCAGGAAGACTTTCCTATGATAAAGGTGCTGCTATTGTTCACATGTTGCGCCATGAAATACAAAACGACGATTTGTTTTTTGAAGTAATGAAAACCTTTCAAACTGATTTTACCGGAAGCACTGCAACGGGCGAAGATTTTAAAAATACAGCTGAAGATATTACAGGAATGGATTTCGACTATTTCTTCGATCAATGGTATTATGGCGAAGGTTACCCAAGATATGACTTGGATTGGTATTCTTCTGATAACACATTTTACCTGACTGCTACTCAATCGGCTTCCTCTTCTACACCTTTTTTCAAGATGTTGATGGAATACCGGTTGATGTTTCTAGATGGAACTGATACCATTGTAAAACTTGAACAAACAGAAAATGTGAATTCTTTTACCATCGAAACAGGAAAGCAGGTGGGCTTGGTTGTTGTTGATCCTGAGAAATGGACTATGGAAAAAACAAATAGCATTATCATTGGTGTGGATGAAATGGAATCTCCTGCTTATTTTACAGTAGGGCCAAATCCAATCTCCGATCAAGTGAATGTGTACTTTCCCAATTATTCTGGTCATAGCCGATCAGTAGAATTGACAGATTTACAAGGTAAACTGATCCATTCTGTTCAAACATCCCAAGACCAGATCACGATTAATACCAACGATTTACCCAAAGGCATTTACATGATGAAAGTATCCAATGGAGAGTTTACTACAAACCGTAAATTGGTGAAATAAAGGCTCGACTAAATTTTTTTAAGCAACCTGATCATTCAATGGTCAGGTTGTTTTTTTTGCAGGAAAAAATATGGAGATTAGTACACTCGTAACCAGTATTCCTAAAACAATGAATAGTGAATTCATGGTAGAAATAGCGTAAAATGAATGGGTAAGCATTTTTGCTCCGATGAAAACCAGCAGAATAGAAAGCCCAATTTTTAAAAACCAGAAGCGCTGGATGATGTTTTCAACCAAAAAGAATAAGGACCTTAATCCGATGATAGCAAAAATATTTGAGAAATAAACAATATAAGGATCCCGGGTTACTGAAAAAATTGCAGGGATTGAATCAACAGCAAAAATCACATCTGAAAATTCAACCACCATTACCACCACGAACAAGCTGGTAATATATAGCTTGTTGTTCTTTCTAACGAAAAACCGACCTTCTTGATCTGTTTTATCAATGGAAAAATACCTGCTGGCTAACCGGATGATGGGGTGATGTGTGGTATCTATATTGGATGATTTATTTCTGTCGAGAAACATTTTAATTCCAGTAAATACCAACAATATCCCAAATCCGTAAAGTACCCATGAGAATTGCTGAATGAGTGCTGAGCTAATAAAAATGAAAAGAAAACGCATTACAATGGCCCCTAAAATGCCCCAAAACAATACTTTGTGATAATATTTCTTTTCAATATTAAAGGAAAGAAAGATCATCAGGATAACAAAAATATTGTCAACTGACAATGAATACTCAATAAGGTATCCTGTAATAAATTCCAAACCCAAATTTTGTCGGTAAAGTTTCAGCGAAGCTTCAAAATCATCCCCGTTTAACTGGATGGGGTGCTGATACTGTTGCACAAGAGCAGCAAGTTCTTCAATATTTTTAGGGCCATGTATCTGGTCGCCAAAAAAGTAAATCACTCCCCAAAAAAAGAGTGCTAGGCTAACCCAGGCACAAGTCCAGTAGAGCGCACTTTTAAAAGTTACAGCTTTATTTTCTTTGTTGAAAACCCCAATATCTATAAACAAGAGTAGGGTAATTAACAGCAAAAACCCTCCAAAAATCAATATTTCGTGCCAATGCATGGTCAGTAATTTTAAGCTTCAAAGGTAAACAAAGAAACTATCCGGATTTTGTGACAAAAACACCTTGTTTTAAACTCATAATAAATAATCAAATTGTCTTGTTTTGCAAATACAACAATAGGCATTTAGTTGTACTTTTACTGCCTAAAATGATGAAACCATTGAAATAGCCATGATACAAAAATCATTGATACATGTTGGTACTGTTAATCATGGCGTATTCCCTGCCTGCCGGCAGACAGGTGACCAAAAAAATTAAAATTATACAGATGAAAAAAACTCTTTTGCTTTACTGGGGAACGGGAGGAAATGTTGAAAAAGCCGCCAAAAAAGTGTACAGTATGTTCGATCATGAAATGATTGATATCGCTGATGTGGTGAGTTTTGATATGGAAACCATTGATAATTATCAGCTATTGATTTTTGGAGGCTCCACTATTGGTGCCGAAAACTGGATGGATGCTAAAGCGGATAACGAATGGAATCGCTTTTTTAGAAAACTGGAAAAGCACGAGCCTTTGGCCTTTAAAACAGCCTTTTTTGGATTGGGCGATCAGGTGCTTTATCCCGACCATTTTGTAGACGGATTAGGTGTGTTTCAAGAAGAAATGGATGAACTTAATATCCCAATAATCGGACAGTGGCCCGTAGCTGGTTATAGCTTTACAGATTCTGATGGAATGAAGAATGATCATTTCTATGGACTGGCGCTTGATCTGGATAACGAGCCGGATTTGTCAAATGAAAGAATAAAGGCCTGGACCGACCTGATAAAACAGAGCTTATAAAATATTAAAACCACCTTTTAGGTGGTTTTTTTGTTCAAGGTTGGTTCCAATTCATTGTGCTTTTGTGCCTTTTAACTACACTCATGGAAAAGATCGGTCTCTTCGGTTGTACTGATAACTAACCAGGGGTTGTTCATTAGTTTTTTTCCATCTCAATCTTCATCAGTTCAAACAACTATTTTTGCAAATTAACGTTGTTTGTAAAATCAAAATCAATGAAATACTCCAAATTACTCCTCACCGCTATTTCCCTGCTGGTTTCTGTACAATTTTCGTTGGGAATGAATACCACCCCTGATACCATTAGTACCTTGGTTCAAGATACACTTACAGCTGAGTATGTGGGAGATACACTACCAGCAACACTTCAGGATTCTTCCTCGTTTGATGTGCAGATATTTAGCTCAGCCACCATAGATACTTCCGGAACGTTCGAATTGTTGATGCGCGATTCACAAATTATCCGAACCATCGATAGCCTGACCTATGTCAAGTTTTATCAAAAACAGTTCTTTATTCTCGATTCCATGTACACCCGCATGGATGAAAGATTCAGCGCCGGCGAAATACCTGATTATCCTGATTCGGTTTATGCCCAGCGCATTGAGGCGCTTAATATTCAAACGCCATTTGAACTGACTTACAACAAAGAGGTTAAGAATTTCATTTATTTATACGCCAACAAAAAGCGGAATTTAACTGCACGCATGTTGGGTTTGGCTGAAATTTATTTCCCTATGTTTGAGGAAGCCCTCGATAAGTACAATATGCCTTTGGAAATTAAATACCTAGCCATTGTTGAATCGGCACTCAATCCTGCTGCTGGCTCAAACATGGGCGCCAAAGGGCTGTGGCAGTTTATGTATGGAACCGGAAAAGTGTATGATTTAAAGGTTTCGTCGATGGTTGACGATCGCTACGATCCATATAAAAGTACGATTGCTGCCTGTGAACACCTTACCGATTTGTACGAAATTTATAACGATTGGTCACTGGCACTGGCTGCATATAATTCAGGAGCAGGTAATGTGAATCGCGCCATACGTCGTGCCGGAGGAACAAAAAACTATTGGGCTGTGTGGCCTTTTTTGCCCCGTGAAACCCGAGGCTATGTTCCGGCTTTTATTGCGGTTAATTATATCATGAATTATCCGGCCGAACACAATATTTACCCCATGCGTCCCGGGATGTTTTATTACGATATCGATACGGTAACAGTACGCGATATTCTGGCTTTTGATCAGTTAAACGAAATGTTGGGTGTTCCGATGGATGAGCTCAAATTTTTAAACCCCCAGTTTAAACTCGGCATCATTCCGGCAACCGATGGAAAAACCTATGTGGTGCGTATTCCCCGAAAATTTGTCGCCGATTTTATAACCAATGAAGATTCGCTTTATGCTTTTAAAACCAAAAAGGGAATCGAACGTGATAAACTTTTGGCTGAGGTACAGAAGGTGAAAGACCGCAATATTCATGTCGTAAGAAGTGGCGAAAGCCTGGGCTTGATTGCCAAAAAATACCATGTTTATGTCAGTCAGATAAAGCATTGGAATAATTTAAGAAATAATACCATTTATCCTGGACAAAAATTGGTGTTGTATGGTGGAGCTGGTGCTCAATACAGCAGTAAATCGGGATCGCCAGTAGTGCGATCAGGAAGTCAATCGAAACATGTGGTTAAAAATGGCGAAAATCTGGGTTTGATTGCCAAAAAATATAGTTGCTCGGTTACCGATTTAAAAGAATGGAATAATTTGAAGAGCAACAATATTTACCCCAACCAAACTTTGCTGGTGTATAAGCCCGAATCCAAGAGTTCAAGCTCAATTACCAAGGGAAAATACTTGTACCATGTGGTGCGTAAAGGCGATACCCTTTGGGATATTGCCAAGGAATACGATGGTGTAACGGTGGATCAAATCAAAGCATTAAACACGTTGCATAACATCAATAAGCTAAAGCCAGGCCAGAAAATAATTATTGCCGAAATTAGCTGATCGCAATAAATGAGGTCATTCTAAGTTATTAAAATAGTATCACATTAATTGAAAACCATGATTCTTAGAAGTTTAAAATCAGGATTGTTGCTGGCCGTTATTTCAGGAATATTTTTAGTAGTCTCGTGTACCAGTAACCGAAATGGTTCTAATTTGCCCCGATCCATTGGAAATACCTCTGAGGTATTGGTAGTGCTTCAAAATCAGGAGCAATGGGATGGCACTGTTGGTCAGGTTATTCGCCAGTATATGGAGCAAGAACAATATGGAATGCCCCAGGTAGAACCGCTTTTTAAACTAAGTCATATTGCTGTTTCTAATTTTTCTGATCTGTTCAAAAAGCACCGCAACATTTTAATTGTTGAAATTGATCCATCACTGGCCGCGTCATCAATGGAAGTTTTTAACGATTTATGGTCGAGTCCGCAAAGGATTTTTAAAATAAAAAGCCCGAGCAATGCACAATTCGGTGAACTTTTTGCTAAGAATGAGGAAAGCATTGTTCAGAATTTTGGTGAGGCCGAACGACAACGCATCATGGAAGTTTTTAACCCGACCATAAAAAATGATGTTTCAGAAGAAGTACTAAAAAAGTTTCGTTTAAATCTTGGTGTTCCTTCCGGTTTTTATGTGGCCAAATCCACTGAAGGTTTCATGTGGTTGCGCAAAGAAGTTCCTGATTATAGCCAAGGAATTTTCATTATTTCAGAGCCTTATCAGGCTGAAGCGCAGTTTTCAACAGAAAGCATTACCGCCCGAACCAACCGTGAATTGAAAAAAAATGTTCCGGGTTCTGTTGATGGATCATATATGATAATCGACACTACCTTTATGCCTCCCAAGGCACTTCAGGTTACTAATTTTCCATTTAAATTCGCCATCGAAACACGAGGAATGTGGAATGTGGCCAATGATTTTATGGGGGGACCTTTTGTAAGTTACACCTTTACCGATCAGGGGAATGAACGAATTGTCACCCTTGTGGGATATGTGTATTATCCCAATCATACCAAAAGAGATTTACTCCGGCAGATGGAAGCAATTCTATATTCAGTCTCACCGGTTAAGGAATAAAAAGTTAACGTTTTTTAAAAGCATGACCGCACTTGCGTGGATTGTTGTAATTTTGTCACATGATGGAAGATGAGAAATTTAAACAGGATCTGGACGAGTTGTTCAGACTTTTTAAGCGGCTGCTGGAAGAGCAGTCGGTAGAAGATATTCCTGGAGTTGACATGTCGATGATGAAACAATTTCAGTTCTTTTTCAGCAACTACGAAACGATGAAAGATCAGATTAGTCATCAACTTCAAGGTCAATTTGGCGCACCGGTTAAGCAAATGGTTAAAAGCTTGATTAAACAGTTGCGCGAGCAACTGGGTGAAGAAGATTCGTTCGCTCAGGAAATTAAACCAACAGAGGAAGTTGTTCCTTTAAAAATTGACAAAACTGACGGAGTTAAGGCAATTGATGAAATGCTGAAAGACCCAAATCTCACTGAAGAACAGATCAATGATTTGCTCGATAGAAGAGCCGATTTGCTGTAGCACATACATTCTAATTTACGCTAATACAAATTTATCCGGTGGCAAATAACAAACTGGTCAATTATCTTAATAAATATAAGAAAAAATCAAAGCTATCCATAGCTTCTGATATTGTGTTTGTAGTATTTATTATTTTACTGATTATTCCCACCACACGAATTGAGGTCGCTTCATTCTTTATAAGGTTAACCTCCTTTTCTCCCTCTGAACTGGAAGCCGACGAACAGTTTACCTTGACGGAAGGCGATAAGTTATGGCAGGTAGTTGATATGCACGGAAATACAGTTTCATTAAAAGATCTAATGAATGACAAACCTGTTTTTATCAATTTTTGGGCCACCTGGTGTCCGCCTTGTGTGGCCGAAATGTCCGGAATAGACGATTTGTATCAAAAATATGGCGACCGTGTAAGCTTTGTTATTGCTACCACCGAACCCGCTTCCATCGTAAATGCTTTTGCTGAGAAACGTCAATTTAACTCGTTGCCATTTTATCGATACCGTTCTGTTCCCCGTGTATTCCAAACAGAAAGTATACCAGCTACTTTCTTGTTGAGTAAATCCGGAAGGGTAGTATTGAGTAAAAAGGGAGCAGCAAGATGGAATTCTGATGGAATGAATCAAATAATCGATCAATTGTTGGCCGAATAAAGCCATATAACACTGTAAATACTATTTTTGTAAAAAATACACAACCAATGAATACACGCTCTTTTGGATTATTACTCATTTTCGTCTTGCTTTTTGGCAGTATGGGGTTCTCACAGGTTATCAGCGAAAGCGCTAAGCGCAAGGTAACAGTAGGAGTAGATGTTTATACTGATATCTGGCAAAATAAGCCCGATGACATGTACATCAGAACCATCAATCAGGGCGCCAATGTTTTTGCCATGTATAATTTTCAAATTGCCGATGGACCTTCCACTTTTGGAGTGGGATTAGGCATCAGCAATCACAATTTGTACAGCCATTCACGTATTGATAACATCAAAGCTGATACCATTGTTTTTACTCCTATTTCTGATGACTTGTCATACAAACGCACCAAAATTAATCTGACCTATTTGGATATTCCGTTTGAGCTTAAGCTGCGTTTTAAAAACGAAATGAAAATGGGCGTTGGCTTTAAAATAGGTTATTTACTGACCAGTAAGGAAAAATACATTGGTGATACACCAGAACAGGCTACCCGGGTTACCATCAAAACCAAAAGTATTTCCCAAATGCAAACTTATGCCTATGGATTTACCCTAAGGTTCGGATATAAATCGGTAAACCTTTTTGGCTACTATCAAATATCGCAAATCTTTAATAAAGAACGTGGGCCTGAGTTATACCCAATTTCAGTTGGAATCACCTTAACTCCGTTTTAATAAAATACACGCATAAAAAAAGCGCTGCAAATTTGCAGCGCTTTTTTTATGCTATTGAATTTTTAGTATCTGTAATGATCTGGTTTGTATGGACCATCCACATTAACGCCAATATAATCAGCTTGTTCTTTCGACAAACGGGTGAGTTTAACACCAATTTGTTCCAAATGTAAGCGGGCCACTTCTTCGTCAAGGTATTTGGGCAAACGATAAACGCCTACTTCGTATTCATTGCGTTTTTCCCAAAGATCAATCTGAGCTAAGGTTTGGTTAGTGAAGGAGTTGCTCATTACAAAACTTGGGTGGCCGGTAGCACATCCCAAATTAACCAAACGACCTTCAGCCAAAACAAAAATGGCATGTCCATCAGGATATAGATATTTATCTACCTGAGGTTTAATATTTATTTTCTGGATGCCAGGTGTAGCTTCCATTTTAGTTACCTGAATTTCGTTGTCGAAATGACCAATATTACAAACAATGGCTTGATCTTTCATGTTGGCCATGTGTTCGGCGGTCAGTACATGTTTGTTGCCGGTGGTCGTCACAAAAATATTGCCTGATTTAACCGCTTCTTCCATAGTAGAAACTTCAAAACCTTCCATGGCGGCTTGTAAAGCACAAATGGGGTCGATTTCGGTAACAATAACGCGAGCACCATAGCTGCGCATGGAATGTGCGGAGCCTTTTCCTACGTCACCATAACCAGCTACAACAACAACTTTTCCGGCAATCATCACGTCAGTGGCACGTTTGATTCCATCGGCCAACGATTCTCTACATCCGTAAAGGTTATCAAATTTAGATTTGGTTACAGAGTCGTTTACATTGATGGCAGGAATCAAGAGTTCACCTTTTTCGAACATTTGATACAAACGGTGAACACCAGTGGTCGTTTCTTCAGAAACACCTTTCCATTCTTTTACCGTGCGGTGCCATCTGGTTGGATCATCTGCCAAAATTTCTTTGAGCAGCAATAAAATTTCACCTTCTTCAACACTTTCGGGAGTCACGTTTAATGTGGTGGCATCTTTTTCGGCTGCAAATCCTTTATGGATAAGTAAGGTAGCATCTCCACCGTCATCAACAATCAATTGAGGTCCTTTACCATCAGGAAAGCTGAGTGCTTGATTGGTACACCACCAATACTCTTTTAAGGTTTCTCCTTTCCAGGCAAATACAGGAACTCCCGCTGCAGCAATGGCAGCAGCAGCCTGATCCTGAGTGGAGAAAATATTACAGCTGGCCCATCGAACATCAGCGCCAAGAGCAACCAAAGTTTCGATAAGTACAGCTGTTTGAATGGTCATATGCAACGACCCGGTAATACGAACATCTTGTAGCGGTTTCGTTTTGCTGAATTTATCGCGAATGGCCATCAATCCGGGCATTTCTTTTTCAGCAATTTCAATTTCTTTTCTCCCCCATTCAGCGAGAGAAATATCTGCAATTTTGTATTGCAATTGGTTTTCAACAATTACTTCTGTCATGTATATTAATTAAGTTGTCTAATGATCAATTAGTTGAGTTAACGAATTACTTTATTAAAAAGTGTGGCAAAGATACTGTTTTTTAAATAATCCAATGTAAATGGGGTTTTGTTCATTAATCTGTAACATTTATGGTTGAATTCAAGTATAACTTCTTTACAAAAGGAAGATCGCTATGGAAAATTTTAACATATACAATCCGGTAAAACTATTCTTTGGTAATTCAATTTCTGAATCATTATGCCCTGTTTTGAAGTCCTATGGACAACGGGTTTTACTGGTATATGGCAAAGGCTCGGTGGTAAAGTTTGGATATTATACCCAAATAGTGAAATTGCTTACTGAAAATGCCTTTGTGATTACTGAATATGCCGGCATTAAATCAAACCCTGTAATAGAAGATGTTAGAGCTGCAGTGCAAAAAGGAAAGAAAAATAACGTTGACGTGGTTTTGGCATTGGGTGGAGGAAGCGTAATCGACTCGGCCAAAATTATTTCCCTTGGCTTACAAACTGATCTCGATCCGTGGCAATTCATGACCTGGAGCGCGAAACCCGAAAAAGCAACACCGTTAGTTACTATACTTACACTGGCTGCTACCGGAACAGAAATGAATGCAGCGGCAGTTGTTCAAAACCATGATACCGGTGAGAAATTGGGTTTTGTAAACGAACTTATTTTTCCGAAAGCAAGTTTTCTTAATCCTGAATATACGTTGAGTGTTCCCAAAAGCTATACCGTTTATGGCATTGTTGATTTAATAGCGCATGCTTTAGAAGCCTACTTTGGCGCAGGAGAACCATCTGTAACTGACCGCATAACATTTTCCATTATACAAGATGCGATGCTTTGGGGCCCGCTTCTTATCAATGATCTTCATAACCTGCAATATCGGGCCAATATTATGTTAGACGCAACGTTAGCTCTTAACGGGATCACTACCTACGGTAAAAAAAATGGTGATTGGGGTGTGCATGGTTTGGGCCATGAACTATCGCTTTTGTTTGATACGCCCCATGGAGCAAGTTTAAGCATTGCTTATCCGGCTTGGCTCAAACTTAAAAAAACAGTATGTGCGCAAAGAATCAGTAAATTAGGAGATTCATTATTTCAAACTGGGGATGTGGATCAAACCATTGACAAGCTTACCGAATTCTTCATTTTACTGGGTTCTCCTACTACTTTGTCCGATATAGGGATAGGAGAAGAACATCACCAAGCCATTGTACAACAGTACAATAAAAATAAAGTTTCAGGCATGAACCACGTGCTTAGCAACGAAGATCATAAAATATTGGTCAAGTACATGGCTTAAAATTTATTTTGGTTTAATAAAACAAACTTATTATTATCAATAAGAAAAGAAATGACAAAGAAGCATCATTCAGAATCAGCTCCTTTAGGGGAATCAGAAAGGTTAAAGGATAAAATTGTTGAGTTGGAACGAAAGATCCAAATTTATGAAGATGCGATTTCGGAACGGGAGCGAAAGCACCATACCTATAACAATGTGTTGGATCATATTCCCTTGGCCATGCTGAGTTTGGATATCTTTGGCTATATTCAGATATTTAACAGTTCGTTTAGTAAATTGTTTGATTATCCTCTTGACAAGCAGAATCAACATATTCATATCAGTCGTTTTTCGCAGTTGAATGATACCCCTTTAGGAGGTAAAATTTCTAGGTTGTTGGATGATCATTTACAATTTGATGTTGAGACCAGGATTCCCGGATTAGGTAGCCCCGATAGTTTTTTCAGAGTTAGAGGAATTTCCATGACCAATGAGCAAGGAAAAGCCACTGCTCACCTCATTATTATCGGTAATATTACCAAACGAAGATTGGCTGAGCAAAATTTAATTCTGGCCAAAGAAAAGGCCGAAGAAGCTAATATGCTCAAGACGGCTTTTTTAAGCAATCTTTCGCATGAAATACGTACTCCCTTAAACCACATTTTGGGCTTTTTGGAATTGCTGTTGATGAGAGACATTCCCCATGAAGAGCGTGAGGAATACACATCCATTGTACGTGGTAGTAGCGAAATATTATTGAAACGCATTGAGGATGTGATATATATATCGAAAATAGAAACCCGTCAAATGGAATTGCACAACGATAACCTGGTGGTGTCGGATATCCTTAAACATGTGCATGCGGAAGCTAAAAATATTCAAAATCAGCAAAAGAAAACGGATTTAAAAGTCATTTTAAATGAACATATCGACCATCGAAACCTGGTTATTTCTGCTGATATCAGAAAGGTTCATCAAATTTTAGTAAATTTTCTCGATAATGCACTCGTTTTTACTCATAAAGGGCGTATCGAGCTGGGCTATTTTATTGAAAATAAAAACGGAATCTGTTTTTATGTAAAAGACACTGGAGTGGGCATTGCTCCTGAGTACCATGAATCCATCTTTGAACATTTCCGACAAGTTGATAATTCTCCAACACGCGAAATTGGAGGATCAGGACTGGGGTTGGCCATTGCTCGTGGAATGGCCAGCTTGATGAATGGAAGTATTACGCTCGACTCAAAGCTCGGCAATGGGTCAACCTTTTATCTCCATCTGCCCGAATCCATTATTTCTATAGAGCCATTAATTGAAGAATCTCAGCTTTCAGATATTGCATTTAATTGGCTAGGAAAAAAAATTATGATTGCTGAATACGAATTGGCCAGTTTTAATTTGCTGAAATTGATGCTTACCAAAACGGAAGCCGATTTATTTTGGGCAAAAACAAGTGATGAGCTATCCATCGAATTGTATAACAACAAACCCGATATCATTATTGTTGATGTGGATTTGCCCGGAACCCCGTTTAAAAAGTTGATAAAGACATTAAAGCAAAAAAACAAAGAGATTCCTCTCATTATCATGGGGCAACAAAATGATAAAGATGAAATCCAACTCATTGAAAAAACGCATGCAGTTCATTGGCTTTTGAAGCCCATTGAAAAACGTAAATTATTGACCCTGCTTGACCAGATTATTGTCCCTTCCAAAGCATAGAAATCAATGGTTTGACGATCTACTCAAGCTGCATGCAACCATTTGATTTACCTTTATGTCAACCATACGAAGTGTTCGTAGAATTTATTACCTTGCTCCCGATTTTTCCCCTATGATGTGGGAACGAAAAAGGATGCATGGAGTTAGATAAATCTTTTATAGACAGGCTGTTAAAAAATGATAAAAAGGCACAGGAAGCTTTTTATCGGCAACTTGCCCCAAAGATGTACGGGGTTTGCTTGCGGTTTGCGCTTGATAAAGACGATGCAGCTGATATATTACAGGATGGCTTCATACGCGTTTTCGTTCATTTAAAAGATTATAGAGGGGAAGGTTCGCTCGAAGGCTGGGTACGCCGCACGATTGTTAATACCGCCATTAATTATTACAATAAGAAAATTAAACAGGGTATTAAAACAGATCTGGACCAGCTTAAAAATGTTAATCAAACCAACAGTTTTGTTATTGAGAACATGAGTTCCAAAGAATTACTCCAGCTTATTAGCGAATTGCCTGAAGGGTACCGAACGGTGTTTAATTTAAACATTATAGAAGGGTATACCCACAAAGAAATAGGTGATATGCTTGGGATTTCTGAAAACACCTCTAAATCACAATTGTCGAGAGCTCGTGTAAGTTTGCAAAAACGATTAAAATCAATTGAAGAAAGAGAAAATCTTGAAAGATCTTAACCAAAATATCGATCAACTGATCAGAGAGAAAATGGACGCCTTTGAGGTGGCTCCTCCTGCTCATGTATGGGAAGGTGTTCTTTCTGGTTTGGACGCTCATTATGCTGTAAAAAAAGCCAATACCGCCAAAAAGATATTTGCATGGGCTGCAGCTGCCTTGTTGTTAGGATTATTGGGTTGGTTGTTACTTTCTCCTGCTAATGGAATATGGGCTGAAAGCCAATTGTTACAGAAAAATTCATTGGCCTTTGACAATCAGAATGACCATATGGTTACCCTTGCCATTGCAGAGGAAAGCAAAGAGGAGGAGAAATCGTCTTCAACTACTGTGGGTGTAAATATTGCCCCTACGGTTAATCAAGTTGAAGGCATGACAGTTTACCATGATGAAACGGTAGAAATAACTAAACAGGCGATAAACGATATTTCTGATCCTTTGCAGATCGAAATGCCCGAGTTCACTTATAACGAAACCGTTTTGGTTGATGTTGTTGAGAATAAAATAGAGCAATCCAGAAGTATTTATTCCATTTCTTTTTTGAGTTTTGAGCAAATCACTCAACTCAACCTTTTTTACGACAAGCGCATTAAGTTGTATGCATCCAAGGGTCAATCACCTACCTCCGCGCGCGACGCTGATGGGATTGATAAACCTGTGAGTAAAAAGTCATCCAATCAACACCCTTGGTCAGTTTTTGCAGGCCTTACTTCCGAATTCGTGTCAACCAGCTTCGATTCGGTTACTATACTTAATTCCTATTCTATTGGATTTGAACCTGTTTATCATCTTAATAAGCAATGGTTTATTCGTTCTGGGATAGGCGTTTCCTCATCACGCGACAGAGGATTTGCCCGGCTCGACTATATCAGCAACGATTATATGGGTTCGTACGACGATGTGTTTGATGTAACTTTTGATTCGATTGGTGATCAGGTTGTTCCTACTTATCACACCAAAACGGTAGAGGTTTGGGATAGCATTCGTCATTTGGTGGTTTCTGAAATAACCAATCGGTATGCTTATATTCAGGTGCCTTTGATGTTTGGATATCTTCATTCAGGTGCCAATAGTTCATTTAATTGGTATATGAATGCTGGCCCGATCTTTAATTTTCAGGTTGGAAGATGGATAGATGAGCCAAATCCAGCTGAGAGTTATATTGAAATACTTAATTTACAAAATAAACTTCCCGAAAGGAATAACTTTTATTTGCAATTGTCGGTGAGTGCCGGAATTGATTATAAAATAACTGACAATCTATCCATGGCAGTGGAACCTGGATACCGATACTACGTGAATTCCATTTTTAGTAAAGAAGGATATAATCGCCCGATTTCAGCATTTTCGTTGAGGTTAGGTGCCAAATTCCGAATCAAATAATTGACTATTCATTGCTACCATGAACCATATAAACAATCAACTCAATAAAATCTTAAAACACTTGTTGTTTGCTGTGCTTCTATTATACAGTTTCCATCCAGTAAACGCAGCGAATGAGCCCAACAGGGTCATCGTTTCAGGCCAAGTATTGCACGTTATTTATGGAGGACCAGTTGCCGATCATCTAGTGAATATTTCTTTTCAAACACCAGGAATGGAGCGCGGGGTGGTTTATTTTAAAGAAGTATATACTAACGACGAAGGTTATTTTTATGATACCATCTACACGAATATTAAAAGTGGGAAGGTTCTGGTTTCAACATTAGATAAAAACAATAAACCTTATGAATATGAGTCGCATTTCAGATTTATTGACAATATTTATTCTAATATTCTGCTAAACAATTTTGCCATTGATGCACCTTACCAATTTAAACCTTTGCAAGCACGGTTTAAGTATGTTCAAAAAGCAATGGGCGACAGGTTTAGATACCGCTTTTTCGACCAAACAAACAATTCTAGTATTATTTCCAGGTTATGGGATTTTGGCGATGAAACTACTTCTTCGCTTGAAAGCCCTGAACACATATACAGTGCTCCTGGATTATATCAGGTTAGCCTAAAGGTAACAGTTCAGTATTATTCGCATATCTTTACGAATACCATTACACAGCTTGTTTATATCAGCCCTCTGGAATCCTATCATTTTGGTGGACATGTTTTTGCTGATGAATTTCCCATCGACAAAGGTTTTGCTTATCTGTATGCCATTGATTCAGCCAATGAATTCATTGCTGTAGATACGGCCTATTTTGATACCTTGGGTTTCTATTATTTTTATCAGGTTCCGGTTGGAAAATATGTTGTAAAAAGTGAACCTTCCATGGAATCAGTCTATTACGGTGAATGGATTCCCATGTATTATGGTGATCATATGTTTTGGCAAGAAGCGAGCCCTATTGTGCTTTTTGGTACTTCTTGGGAGTATGATATCAACCTGCATTATACCGACGAATATACCTATGGTAATGGCCTGATTGAGGGAAAAATTGAGTACGACAATGTGCCTCGTGGAATTACTCCTGCTTCTCCGGCTGTTGGAGCTAATGTTTACTTGATGGATGAAAACGATCGACTGATTATGACCGTCAAAGCCAATGAGTCTGGACTGTTCGAGTTTGGAGACATGGAGACAAAATCCTATTGGGTATTACCTGAAATAACCGGAGTTACAGCCGAAAAAGTTCAGGTGGATCTCTCAGGAGATCATCCTTCAGATGATGGTACCCATATTGTTGTTTATGAAGATGTTGCCAGTGCTTTGTTCACTCAGCAGTCTGCTATCAATCTGGTCAATTTTTATCCCAATCCTGTATGTAATCAATTGGTACTCGAGCTGCCTTCCACCGAAAAATCCCTCGATATAGTTTTATATGATATGCAGGGACAGGAAGTGATGATGCGCCACCTAAACCATACGTTTAACAAAACCGTTGATCTGGATGTCAGTGATTTGAAATGTGGTTCGTATGTGTTGAAAGTCTTGGGAATTCATTTGTCTGAAAGTCATTTGATCATCATTCAACGATAATCTATTTAAAACTCCAACGGGCACCTTCTTTGGTATCTTTGACTTGAATATTCAGTTTAGCCAAATCATCTCTTATTCTATCAGAGGTTGTCCAATCTTTGTTTTCCTTGGCCTGCTTACGCAGTTCCAGGATGGTTTCCATCAAATAATCCACCAGTTGATCGTTTTGGTTTCCCTTTTCAGGCAATAACCCAAGAACATCAAACAAAAAGGTGTTGAACACCAGTCGGATCTTTTCTATATCGGCCGTGGTTAATTTCGTTTTTCCATCGTTCACCTGATTGATTAATTTACTTAATTCAAATAGCTGGGCAATGGCAATAGGTGTATTAAAATCATCGTTCATTGCAGATTCCAATGCATTTAAATGTACCGAAATGTCGAAAGAAGACTCATTTGAGGGTTTGAGGGAACCAATCAAAGCAAAGGCCTCAAATAGTTTCGACATGCCTTTTTCTGCTGCCTGTAGCGCTTCATTCGAAAAGTCGAGGGTGCTACGATAATGGGCTTGCAAGATGAAAAAACGGATCGTCATGGGAGAATAGGCTTGTGTCAAGGCAGGATGATCTCCAGAAATAAATTCATCCATAGTAATGAAATTATTGAGTGATTTACCCATTTTTTGTCCGTTGACGGTAATCATATTGTTGTGCATCCAATACTTTACGGGATCTTTTCCCCTAGCAGCATTGGCTTGAGCAATTTCTGATTCATGATGGGGAAAAAGCAAATCCATTCCACCTCCATGTATATCAAAGGGTTCACCCAAATACTTGGCTCCCATGGCTGAACATTCTAAATGCCATCCAGGAAAACCTTCGCTCCAAGGTGAAGGCCAATGCATGATATGACGCGAATCTGCTTTTTTCCAAAGGGCAAAATCGAACCCATTTTTCTTGTCTTCTTGTCCGGCCAATTGACGGGTGTTCTGCAATAAATCTTCTACGTTTCTTCCTGAAAGTTTGCCGTATTGGAAATCCTTGTTGTATTTTTCAACGTCAAAATATACCGACCCTTTTGATTCATAACCATATCCATTCTTGAGGATGGCTTTAACTAATTCGATTTGTTCAATAATATGCCCCGAGGCGGTTGGCTCAATGCTGGGATGCAATACGTTCAACTGATCCATGTTGGTGTGATACCGGTCTGTATAGTATTTCACTACTTCCATGGGCTCCAATTCATCCAATCGGGCCTTTTTGGCAATTTTATCTTCACCTTCATCGGCATCATTTTCCAGATGCCCCACATCGGTGATGTTGCGCACATAACGTACTTTGTATTTCAAGTATTTTAAATACCTGTAAACAATGTCGAAAGTAATGGCTGATCGGGCATGACCCAAATGCGCATCACCATATACCGTAGGACCACAAACATATAGTCCTACATGAGGCGGGGCAATTGGTTCAAAAAGTTGTTTTTTCCTGACAAGGGTATTGTAAATATGCAAATGGGTTTCCATGACCATAAAGATTTGAGGTGCAAAATTAAGAAAAGACACAAAATGCTGTCACCGGATGGGTAATTGTAAATGAAAAACAGTTGATATATTAACTAACAGCTTTCCTACTACAATTGTTTAACAAAACATCGACGACGTTTATGCTGAATATGTTCGTAGTTTTTCCAGGTAGTAGACCCTTTCAAATTGGTTTCAAACATTCCTGTAGTTTCAACGTATTTTATGTTATTATCAAGCATCGACCGTTGTAATTCGCTGATTAGAATAGCGGGTAATCCTAATTTTTGGAAGTGCGGATCGACTCCTGTAAGCAGCAAATCCATCACTTCCGGCTTTTTTAATGCTTTTTTTATGTGCATGAATCCGGTTGGAAACAGATGGCCATTGGCTTTTTGCATAGCCTTTGACAAACTCGGTAAACCAATAATAAATGCTGCCAACTCCCCGTCTTTTTTAATTACGATGATGTATTTGGGCAACAACACATCCATGTATTTTTGGGTAGCACTTTTGATTAATTTATCTGAAAATGGACTTACGTATGGCAATTCGTCAAATGCCCGGTTGAGAAGGTGAAAAACATCATTTAGGTAAAGCAACATTTCTTTCTTTTCCTTCATGTGGATGACTTCCAGGTTGTTCCTTTGCTTGATGATTTCTACAAGGCGTGTGGCTTTATCTGGTATCTCATCGATTTTTAATAAAAACTCTACCCAGTCGTTTTCTTTTGTATATCCTAAATCTTCAATGTGTTTTTGATAATAGGGAAAATGCATTACTGAAGCGATGGAAGGTAGGTATTCAAAACCTTCAATTAACAATCCTTGATTATCAAGGTTGGTAAAACCCAACGGACCATGAATAGCCGAAACACCATGCTCAGCCAGCCACTTTTCTGCTACATCAAATAGGGCTTTGGTGACCAAAACATCATCGATGACTTCAAAACGGGTAAATCTCCCCATTTCAATGCCAATTTTTTTGTTGTAATCGTGATTAACAATGGCTCCAATTCTTCCTACACATTTTTTGTTTTCCCATGCAGTCCAAAACTTAGCCTCACAAAAATCGAAAGCAGGATTGGATTTAGCTGTTAATTGTTTCACCTCATCATTTTTTATGGGGGGAACCCACATTGGGTGATCTTTGTAAAGATCGAACTGAAAATCGACAAAAGTACGGCGGTCAGCAGGCGATATAACCTCTTTAATTTCAATCATGTAGCAGAATCTGTGTTTTTTACCCTGCAAATATAATATATCGTATCAAGTAATTTGATGCTTTTGTGGTTTTTGATTGTGATACTTGATTAAATTTGCCACTGTTAATTTAATAACATAACTATGGAAAAAATCTTGGTTATTGGTTGTTCCGGACAGATAGGCTCCGAACTTGTTATGGCATTGCGTGCCAAATATGGAAATGAAAACGTTTATGCTACTGATATAAAGTATCCCACAGACGAGGTACGCGATAGCGGCCCGGGACAGATTTTGGATGTATTGGATTTTCAAAATCTATTGCATTATATTGTTCGCAATAACATTACACAAGTGTATAATTTGGCGGCTGTACTGTCAGGAAATGCTGAAAAAATTCCATTACAGGCCTGGGATATCAACATGAAAGCCTTGATGAATACCATCCTAGCTGCACAGCAATCTGATGCTAAAAAACTATTCTGGCCCAGTTCCATCGCTGTTTTTGGGCCAACCACACCACGACATAATACACCGCAACTTACAGTTATGGAACCCAATACCGTTTACGGTATTTCTAAGTTGGCCGGTGAACGTTGGGGTGAGTATTATTATCAGAAATATGATATCGATTTTCGAAGTGTGCGTTATCCCGGACTTATCAGTTATAAGACAGAAGCCGGTGGAGGAACTACCGATTATGCTGTTGAAATATTCTATGAAGCCATCCGTAAAGGAAAATATGAGTGTTTTCTTTCTGAAGATACAGCATTGCCAATGATGTTTATGGATGACGCAATCAACAATACCATCCGCTTAATGGATGCTCCCGGCGACAAGCTTTCGCTTAGATCCAGCTACAATGTTGCGGGGATTTCTTTTACTCCCAAACAGTTGGCAGAATCCATTAAAAAATTCATGCCCGAATTTAAAATTTCCTATAAACCTGATTTCCGTCAGGCGATTGCTGACAGCTGGCCTGCTAGTATCGATGATAGCATTGCACGTCGCGATTGGGGTCTTACCGATGAATACGATTTGGACAAAATGACCAAATTGATGCTCGAAAAAGTCGAAGAAAAACTGAAATAGCCTGTATTTTGGTCAATCCATTAAAAAAATATTTGCTTTTTAATGGATTGACTGTCAATATGTAAATAGTATTTAACATAATTTTAACTATAAATATGTTGCAACATATAATGTTGTGACGTAGATTTGCCGTCTAAATAACTAAATACATACTACAATGAAAAAAATTGGAACCATCGCAATGGCGTTTATGATGTCCATAGGATTATGGGCACAAACCACAAATTGGAATTTTGATCAATCCCATTCTTCGGTCGAATTTAGTATCGATCACATGGTGATATCAGAAGTTACGGGTAAATTTACTGAATATACAGGCTCAGTTACCACAATTTCAGATGACTTTGAAAATGCAAATATCGATTTTGTTATCGAAGTATCCAGTATCAATACCGATGATGTTGATCGTGATGATCATTTAAAAGGTGTAGACTTTTTTGATGTAGTCAATTATCCACAAATTACTTTTAAAAGCACTTCTTTTAAAAAGGTTGAGGGCAAAAAATACCAACTGTCCGGTAATTTAACCATGCATGGGGTTACAAAAGCAGTTACCTTTGATGTTAACTATGGCGGAACAGTGGTTGATCCTTGGGGAAATACCAAAGCAGGTTTTAAGATTACTGGCGAACTTAACCGCAAGGATTATGGACTTACCTGGAGCAAGGCCCTAGAAACGGGTGGTCTTGTGGTTGGCAATGAAGTTTCACTTACCGTTAGAGTTGAGTTGGTAAAAGTTAAACAATAAAAACCATTGAAATGGAAGAACCTCATGTAGCACAAAAAAAACCTTTTGTTCTTGATATGCAGCCCGGAACTTATTTCTGGTGTTCATGTGGCAAAAGTGCGAAACAACCTTTTTGCGATGGATCGCACAAAGGTACTTCGTTCCGACCTGTAAAGACTGAAATACCAGAGCCTAAAAAAGTGGCTTGGTGTGGATGTAAAAAGAGCTCCAATGCGCCGTTTTGTGATGGAGCACATACCAAACTATAAATCTGAATTTGAACTTTTCATGGAAAGTAAATGCCTTTCCATGAAAGGTTTCTTTTTAAACAAAAACTCATGAAATCGTTTTGGAATGAACGTTATGCTGTAGAGGATTATGTTTATGGATTAAAACCAAATGCATTTTTCGAGCATGAAATTAAACAGCTTAATCCTGGTCGTATTTTGTTCCCTGGCGAAGGCGAAGGTCGAAATGCAGTGTATGCCGCTAAATTAGGATGGGAAGTGGTGGCATTTGATAGTGCTGAACAGGGCAAAGAGAAAGCCGACCGATTGGCTCAGCAGTTTGATGTGTACATCAATTATCAGGTGATGGATGCTGCTGATGTTGAATTTGAAAAAGAATCATTTGATTGTGTTGTGCTTATTTTTGTGCATCTTCCTGAAGAAAATCGCCGGCAATTTCACTATAAAATGCTGAGCTATTTAAAGCCAGGAGGAACCATTATTTTTGAAGGGTTCGAAAAAAAACAGCTACAATTGAACTCAGGAGGGCCACGAAACCTGAGTATGTTATTTTCTACGGAGGATATACTAGCTGATTTTTCTGATCTGAAATCAATTAATATTCAAGAAGAAATTATTGAAATTGACGAAGGGATTTTCCATAATGGTCCTGCGCAAGTCATTCGTTTTACTGGGATTAAAACTAATGTGTACACATGAAGATTGAAGACGAAATAAAAGGCCGGTTCAGAAATGATTTTCATAAGGGAATCATCAACCTGATTTTTACTACCAACCAGCTCAATCACAATTTTCTACAGGTAGTAAAAAAACACGGGATTAGCATTCAGCAGTACAATGTACTTAGGGTGCTTCGTGGGTTTAAACATCAACCTTCGAGTATCGGTTTTATAAAGGAAAGAATGCTCGACCAAAGTTCAGATGTGAGTCGCTTAGTCGATCGATTGGTGCTGCGCCATTTGGTGCAGCGAACCGAAAGCGCTACCGACAGACGCCAAAAAGATGTGATGATTACTCAGCTGGGACTTGATTTGTTGGGGAAAATGGATCATTGCGAACAACAAATGGATGTGTTACTTAAAGGGCTTTCTCAAGATGAAGTTGAACAACTCAACTTTTTATTGGATAAAATCAGGGATTAGTCAGAAATTCATCCATGATATTTGTCCGGATCTGCTGTTGCAGACCGGTCTTCAGGCACATCAAAATGGCTGCTCAGCAATAAAAAACCATATTCTATCCTGAGATATTGCAACGATTGGTACTTTTGTGGCGTCATATACATGATAATTAAACACCAATAAATGACCAATCGCATCCCATTTCAAATACCAATCGCATCCTTATTGCTGATCTTGTTTGCGCTGTTTTCGGTAAACTTGATGAGTCAACATTCGTATCGTTTTAATGATTCATTCAATTATTTGTTTCCTTTTCCGGGAGCCACCGAAATCAACCCACACACAAATATCATCATTAAAAGCAGGGTAAGTTTTGATGAACAGCTGACCGTCAATCATTTGAGAGTTGAATCGCGTACAAAAGGTGTCTTATCAGGACAGTCTCTTTACAAAGAAGATAATCATACACTCATTTTTATTCCCGAGAAACCCTTTGACCTTGGCGATGTAATTGTAGTTGAATTATCTGGACTTGATGACAACGGAAATACTATTTCTGATCCCCTGGTGTATCAATTTGAAATTAAATCACAGGAGGCAGAAGATAAGCTTATCGATGCTATTTGGACTGGGGTTCCTGAAAAATTGCACTCAAAAGCTACATCTAACCTTACTGATATTCAGCTTCCTGAAGGATATCCATATTACGAAATGGGTTTTCAATCTGACCCAACTCCCAATCAGTACTTTTTTCAAGCTTCACAGGTAGGGCAATTTTTTCAATTAATTACCGACAACAATGGGGTTCCTTATTATTATCGCGAAACACCTTCGCGTTGTTTGGATTTTAAAGTGAATAAAAATGGATATATCACCTATTATGATGCTTCTATATCAGCTTATATTGAACTCGATAGCGCTTATAAATATAGGAAAGTCTACCAAGCTTCATTAGGTCTTGATACTGATAACCACGATTTATTGGTGATGCCTAATGGTCATTCGTGGACGATTGGGAGAGATTATATTACAACCGATATGAGTCAGTATATTGAATGTGGAAATACGCATGCTACTGTACTTCATTTTGTGATACAGGAAAAAGACCCGTTGGGTGTAGTTATTTGGCAATGGAGAACTTTTGATCATTTTAATGTAATGGATGGTGACCCCAATCAAGTTGATTTTTGTAATGCAGTGGTTAATTTTGCTCACATCAATTCTGTAGAACTTGATCCCAATGGAAATGTGATCATTTCATCGCGAAAGCTTAATGAAATAACTAAAATTGATAAAGCAACTGGTGAAATTATTTGGCATCTGGGTGGAGTGAACAACCAGTTCTCTATTGTTGGCGACCCGCTTAATGGGTTTACCGATCAACACATGGCTCGTGAGGATGAAACCGGCATAATAACTGTTTTCGATAATGGAAATTACCATCAACCTCCTCATAGTCGAGGTATAAAATATGCAATTGATACCATCAACATGACAGCTACTTATTTAACTGGATACGATGACAACACCCCAACTGTAGTAACCAATCCCATGGGGAGCATGCAAACCCTTGACAATGGAAATGTGGTGGTGGGCTGGACGCAAAACCAACAAGAGGCTTGTTTAACCGAGTACAATTCTGAAGGAGAAAAGGTGCTCGAAATGCATCAAACAAGTAATTCCACCCTACGCAGTTACCGCTCATTTAAATATCCTTGGAAAACAACTTATTTTTATCCTGAAGAGGACACTTTGGACTTTGGTTATGAAGTGACTGTCGGAAGTACCGTTGTAATGACAGCTACTATCGTTAATCCAAACAATGAGGCACTTGAAGTGACAGGAAGCTATTTTAGTAATGGTTCATTTAGAATGCAAACCCAACTGCCTTATACAATTCCCGCACAGAGTAGTGCAGATGTAAATTTATTATTCAATCCTTTTTTTGATGGAGAATATTCTGGTTATGTTTATTTGATGACGCAAAACGATAACACAGGTATATCATTAAAAATCACTTTAAAGGGATCAACTTTACAAAGTGGAATGAACGAAGCCGGCATAGCTGAAATGGTTGTCTCCCCCAATCCTTTTCATGATCATTTGCGCATACAGTCTTCAGAAAATAAAGAAATCAGGGTGGTTATTTACCATGGTTCTGGAGTAATAATGTACGAAACCGGGTTGGCTCCTTTACAAACCTGTAATTTACAAACAAGCTCATGGAAATCTGGTGTTTATCTGATGGAATTTTATTCTGAGGACCAAATTTGGCGTAGGAAGATGATCAAGTTTTAGCACATAACTGAAATGACGATGTTCGATGTGGAAATCACGATTGTGGGTGCAGGTGTGGTGGGTTTGGCCATTGCTGAAAGGCTTTCTCAAAACTACTCCCAAGTGTTTGTGGTGGAAAAACATGAGTCGTTCGGGCAGGAAACCAGTAGCCGCAACAGCGAAGTAATCCATGCCGGAATTTATTATGCAAAAGATAGTTTGCGAGCACAATTATGTGTGGAAGGAAAACAATTGTTGTATGCTTTCTGCGACAAGTATGAATTGCCCTATAGTCGATGTGGGAAATTGATTGTGGCTACCACTGAAGATGAAATTGCTGCTTTGGAACAGGTGGAACAAAAGGCGCTCAACAATGGCGTAACCGATTTGGTTTGGATGAATAAGGAGGAAATAAAGCAAATGGAACCTCACATTTCAGCAGTAAAAGCACTTTTTTCACCTTCTACAGGTGTCATCGATTCGCATTGGTATTTGAAAAGGCTCGAATCCAACGCCATGAACAACGGGGTACAATTTGCCTACGGATCTGAAGTTGTGCAAATTCAAAAGCTTGATCAGGGCTATCAAATTCACGTGAAAGAGGATAATGGACAACTGTTTTCGTTTACATCACGCCAAGTGATAAATGCTGCCGGATTAGAATCGTATCGAATAGCTTCTATGGTGGGTGTTACTGATGAGTGTCTGAAAATTAATTTCTGTAAAGGGGAATATTTTCGCATTCAACCCCCTAAACATAAGTTGGTTAACAGGTTGGTTTATCCTGTTCCGAGCAAAGATGCTTTGGGGATACACGTAACCATTGATATGGGGGGCGGGGTAAAGTTGGGTCCTGATGTGACATATCTGGATGCTAATACATACGATTATAAGGTCAATCCAGAAAAATGCAAGGTCTTTTTTGAATCCACCCGACGTTTTTTACCCTTTCTGGAAGAGGAAGATCTTGTTCCTGAAATGGCCGGAATTCGTGCCAAAACCCAAACCAAAGAAGGTCCTCCCCGTGATTTTTATATATGTGAGGAAAGTGATCGTGGTTTGCCTGGATTTGTAAACCTTATTGGACTTGAATCTCCCGGACTAACGGCTTCTTTGGCTATAGGTGATTATGTAAAAAAACTGTTAATCAGCCATTAATCACATATAATCTCTGAAACCTGTTTCTATTACCGTATGTCGCCAGATGAAAAATAAGTCATCTCTTTCTGGAGGGGATGGCGTTTTTCCAGAAATGATGTTAATCAATGCATTAAAACCATCTTTTAAGATCACCAAAACGGGTGAAGTGGCTTTTTGACTGGCCAAATAGGTTTTATTTCCAATTACGATTTCAAACTCGTCTATTACAGACTCCTTTTTTTGAAGCAACGACAATCCAAAAAAACTAATGTCCACATGATGGTATTGATCATGCTGGAGTAGAAAATTTTCCAACGAAATGGAGATGGGTTGCAACGGAGATTCTTCCTTGTAAGCCACTAACTGTCCCAAATACCCGGCTTCGGTAATCCAGCCTATTGATCCCACAAATACCTCGGCTAGTTTTCGCCTAAAGGCTGATTTTTGAAAGCGGTTTTTATACTGAAACCCACAGTAATTTACACCGATACTAATTTTTTGATCATCCACGAAATGAATGATTTTCAATGCTGTTAGTTCCGATTCTGCTACTACAGGAGCTTCTCCATGCAAATAGGTGTATGGATGTTGTTCAAGTTTCGAAGCATTGTATTCGGTTAACCGCATTTGATGCAGGTTGAGGTTGGTTACTCCACTTGCGATCAATTCCGGTATCAAACCTTTGATTAAATCCAGTTTTTCAGGAACAGCAGGAATTTCAACGGTAATGTTGGGAATAAGTCCTTTGGCAAATTTAAGGGTGTCGAAACGATAATTGGTGGCGCCAATATCAAATCGAATTTCGTCCAAACCCAATTCTCCCAGTATTTCTGCTTTTTCCCGGGTAAATAGTTTTCCATTGGTGTACATCCAAATATATATTTCCGGTGAACATGCTTTACGGATGGTTCGGATATAATCCACCAATCGATCAAAATAAAGCAAAGGCTCCCCACCACTAAAACTCACGCCTTTGAATTTCATCTTGTTAATGTAGGTGGCATAGTCCAATGCACTATCAAATTCAAATTGTTGTGTTGTAGGTAGTTGGTCTGCTTGTTGCGATGCGGGGCAATAAAAGCAGTTGGCATTGCAAAGCCCGGTGATAAACAAACACGACCATTGGCCTTCACCACAGAGCTGACAGCCCTTCGATAAAGAATTTACCCAGGGCTTGGTATCTTTAAACGACCAATTAACCTGATCAGAAAAAGATTGCAATATAGAATCGCGCTGATTTTCAAGCTCCATCGCTTGGTAGGGATTCATCCAACGCAAGTTGGTGTGTTGTTGAAACGCCCGATGATTTTTGTTCACCAGATCGTTAAGGTATGATTTTAACGACATCGAAGAAATTAAAGAATAAGAAAAGGAGATAATATCAAGTGCTCAACGGAAGAGCTGAACGGTTTACAGCTCGGAGAAAATAACCAAACAAATGAGACCTTTGGTCACAGCTGAAAGGTATTTGGTATAGGCAAAAGTATTCATTGATGAATATGTTTTTAGCGCGGTAAAAGTAGCAAAACTTCCATTCGGCTATGCAAACCCAACCTGTTGACTCATCAATTGATAAAGCTTCTGCCAATCGCAGTAAAGGTGCGGTTGATTTTTGTAATTTCGCAGCTCTTTTAATAGGGTATGAAAATAGTCGCTTTTTTATTGATATGGATTGCTCCTTTTCTTCAGGCTCAGGAAGCAACGCCTTACGAGAAAAACCTGAACATTATTCGTCAACCGGCACAATATACTACAGCGGTAATGCAAAATCCTGACAATAAATTGGTGGATCTGGAGCTTGAAATTCCTGAAATTGTTTTGGATATTCGGTATGCCACTACCAACAATTTTACCGGAGAACAAATTTACACAGAACCTAAGGCTTTTGTAAGACAACCTGTTGCAAAGGCGTTGGCTAATGTTCAGAAAACCTTAAATGAAAAGGGACTGGGACTACTGGTGTATGATGCTTATCGGCCTTATGCTGCAACGGTTATGTTTTACGAAGTATATCGCGACACTACGTTTGTGGCTTCTCCGTATTCAGGTTCACGCCATAACCGGGGTGCCGCAATAGATGTAAGCCTGATTACATTAAAAACCGGTGAAGAAATTGATATGCCCACTGTTTTTGATAGTTTTAGTGATACGGCTGCACCTAATTTTCCTGATATTTCATCAAAGAAAAAACGTAACCGCAACCTGCTAATCGAGACGATGGAGGCCAATGGTTTTACCGTTTATCCAAGTGAATGGTGGCATTTTGATTATCAGGGGTGGGACAGATATGACTTGATGGATTTGAGTTTTGAACAATTAAAAAATGAAAATAATTAATTTAATAACCGCATAGGTATGGGATACGATTTTAACCACATTGAAAAAAAATGGCAAAAGTATTGGAGTGAGAATAAAACATTTAGGGCTGAGATTGATCACAATAAGCCCAAGTTTTATGTGCTCGACATGTTTCCTTATCCATCAGGTGCCGGTTTACATGTAGGCCATCCGTTGGGATATATTGCTTCCGATATATACTCACGTTATAAACGCCATCAGGGGTTTAACGTGCTGCACCCCATGGGTTACGACGCCTATGGTCTTCCTGCGGAGCAGTATGCCATTCAAACCGGCACGCATCCTGAAATAACTACCAAAAAAAATATTGCCCGTTATCGCGAACAGTTAGATAAAATTGGCTTTTCATTTGATTGGGACCGCGAAGTACGTACCTCAGATCCTGAATACTACAAATGGACGCAATGGACGTTTATCAGGTTATTTCATTCATGGTACAACAAGAAATCAGATAAGGCAGAGGATATTAGCACGTTGATTGCTCAATTTGAGCTCAATGGCAATTCCGGAGTGGAAGCAGCTCATTCTTGTGAGGAAGTCTTTAGTACAGAAGCTTGGAAAAAGTTCACCGAAAAGGAGCAACAACAAGTGTTGATGCACTACCGACTAGCCTACCTGTCGGAAACAATGGTGAACTGGTGTCCTGAATTGGGCACTGTTCTGGCCAATGACGAAGTAAAAGAAGGGCTCTCCGAACGGGGAGGACATCCCGTTGAGAAAAAGCTCATGATGCAGTGGTCGTTGCGCATTACAGCCTATGCACAACGTTTGTTGGATGGACTGAATAGCGTTGATTGGTCGGAGCCCATCAAAGAAATGCAACGGAATTGGATTGGCCGAAGCGAAGGTGCAAGTGTGGATTTTGAGGTGGATCAACATAGTGATAAAATCACGGTTTTCACCACACGTCCCGATACCTTATTCGGTGCAACATTCATGGTTTTAGCACCCGAACATGAGCTGGTTAGTCAAATCACCACTCCTGATAACAAAGATAAAGTTGAGGCTTATGCTGCTTGGGCTAAAAATCGTTCTGAGCGTGAACGCATGACGGAGGTTAAAAATATTTCAGGAGAATTTACCGGTGCTTATGGCATTAATCCACTAAATGGGGAAAAACTTCCCATTTGGATTGCTGATTACGTGCTGGCCGGATACGGAACCGGAGCAATTATGGCGGTCCCAGGTCACGATTCACGTGATTTTGCTTTTGCACGTTTTTTCGATTTACCCATAATTCAGGTGGTGGTTGCCGAAGGGGAAACCCCCACCGATCCTGCCACCTGGGAAGATTCTATCGATAGCAAAGAAGGACTGATGATTAATTCTGGTTTTATTACCGGAATGCCTGTTAAAAAAGCAATCAGTACCACCATCAATAAAATTCAGGAGATGGGTATTGGTTATGGAACCATTAATTTCCGGTTGCGCGATGCTATTTTCAGTCGTCAGCGGTATTGGGGAGAACCTTTTCCGATATACTACAAACAAGGCATGCCTTATACCTTGGACGAAAGTGAATTGCCATTAAAACTTCCTCAGGTGGAGAGCTATTTGCCCACAGAACAAGGTGATCCACCATTGGCCGGTGCCGAAAACTGGAAAACAAAAGAGGGTTATCCGCTTGAAACCAATACCATGCCTGGTTTTGCTGGTTCAAGTGGCTACTATTTGCGTTACATGGATCCTAAGAATAAAGAAGCCTATTTTTCCACTGAAGCCAATCAGTATTGGCGTGATGTGGACTTGTATATTGGTGGTGATGAGCATGCCGCCGGTCATTTAATCTATTCTCGATTTTGGAATAAATTCTTGTTTGATATCGGTCTGGTTTGTGAACAGGAACCATATAAAAAACTCATCAACCAAGGAAAAATTCAAGGCCGATCGAGCTTTGTCTATCGCGTTCAAGGCACCAACACTTTTGTGTCGCACAACCTCAGAAAAGAGTACGATACCCAAAAGCTTCATGTTGATATTGATTTGGTGACCAATGATGTGCTCGACACCGATGGTTTTAAAGCATGGCGTAAGGAATTTGCAGAAGCTGAATTTATTTTGGAAGATGGAAAATATGTCTGTGGTTGGGAAGTAGAAAAAATGTCGAAGTCCAAACACAATGTGCAAAATCCGGATGCACTTATTGAACGATATGGTGCGGATACTTTGCGTTTTTATGAGATGTTTTTAGGCCCGTTAGAACAGGATAAACCCTGGGATACCAATGGTATTGAAGGCGTGTTCCGGTTCTTAAAAAAATTGTGGCGCTTGTATTTTGATGACAATGATCAGTTGGTGGTTAACGATGAAAAAGCGACCAAGGAGGAACTCAAAGTTTTACACAAAACCATCAAAAAAATCAGTGAAGATATTGAACGTTTTTCATTCAATACAGGCGTAAGTGCTTTTATGATCTGTGTAAATGAGCTCAACGAATTAAAATGTCACAAGCGGGAAATTTTAGAACCTTTGGTTTTGCTTATCGAACCTTATGCTCCTCACATAGCTGAAGAATTATGGCAGCAGTTGGGTCATACAGATAGTATTAGTACGGTTGATTTCCCAAAGTTTAATGCGCAATATTTGGTGGAAGCCTCCTTCCAGTATCCTGTTTCTTTTAATGGTAAGGTTCGGTTTAAATTGGAATTACCAGCAGATATGGGTGTTAAAGAAATAGAGTTGGCTGTGCTTGCCTCTCAAGATGCTAAAAAATGGATGGAAGGTAAACCCGCCCGAAAAATCATTGTAGTTCCCAAAAGAATTATCAATATCGTGATATAATATCTATCACACCTTGTGGTTTGAATACCATTCTTTTTTTAGGTTTGTACCATGAAAAGAATGGTATTTGTTTTTTATACGGTCATTTTCCTTTTTGGAGTAATAATTACTGTCGCTCAGGATACTGTTCAAAACAAAGCATTCAAAGTTGGAGAACGATTGGAGTACCGGGTGTACTACCATTCTGGGGTTGGAAATGTTACTGCCGGCGAGGCCATTTTAACAGTGGATGAGTGGAAAGAGCGCTATACAGGTGATGATAAAACTGTATTTCATTTTACAGGGAAGGGAAATTCCAAAGGGTTGTTCAATTTCTTTTTTAAGGTGCGCGATAAGTTTGAGTCGTTTGTTGATCAACAAACTTTGCTTCCCTATGTGTTTTTACGCGAAACTCGCGAAGGAGGGTATAACAAAGATGATAAGGTAACCTTCGACAGGGATAAGCTGCTGGCAACGAGCTATTCTAAAACAAAATCCATTCCACCAAATGTGCAAGACATTGTTTCATCACTCTATTTTATGAGGACGATTAGTGTGGATGATTTTGATGCCGACAGCATGTATTATATCAATTTTCACTTGGATGATTCGGTTTATACCTCGGCTATAAAATATCAGGGAAAAGGAGTTTTAAAAACCAAGTGGGGGAAAATACGGTGTCTAAAAATCGCGCCTATGATGGCAACGGGAGAAGTGTTTGCCGACAAATATCCGATGTTTGTCTGGGTTAGTGACGATGAAAATCATGTCCCTATACTTGGCGAATCAGAAGTCATTGTAGGGTCAGTAAAAATGGAGTTAATGGAATATTCAGGACTTGTGAAACCACTAACTTTTGTTGAGAAATAAAGGTTGAATAAGAAAATCAAGCAAATATAAATTTACACAGTCCAACGCCAATAAAATCATAACAAATCAGCGGCATCCGGGTCTATACTATTACGACGCAGATCTGCACAGACAAGCGCTGATAAGTATAATAATCATTCCGCGACTTTTTTTTATTTGTAAATTAGCTTCAAATAAAGTACCATGTCACAAAACTTCAAGCATGCTGACTTAACCGGGTTAATCATTAAAGCATTCTATCAGGTATACAATGTATTGGGATACGGATTTCTTGAAAAAGTGTACGAGAACTCCATGCTGATAGAACTACGAAAACTCGGGTTGAGCTGTTCAAATCAGTTACCCATAAAAGTCCATTACGATGAGCATCAAGTAGGAGATTATTATGCTGATATCCTTGTGGAAGAATTGGTAATTGTTGAATTGAAAGCCATAGAAACTTTGGCCCCTATTCATGAGACAATTTTAGTGAATTATTTAAAAGGTACTGAGATAGAGGTTGGACTCTTACTCAACTTTGGGCCAAAGCCAGAATTCAAACGAAAAGTATTGACAAAGGAATATTTACAAAGCATTAAAAACGATAATCATCACCGTCTTTAAAGCTTTGTTTCTAAGTACATTTGGTTGAATGCCAATAAAAATCATAGTTAATCCGCGCCATCCGCGTCTGAAATTTTCAAACGCAGATTTGCGCCATCATTCGTCCATAAAAATCATATCAAATCCATTCGCATTGAATATCCATCCACTGACTCCATTACACGAAATTTGGTCGGACAATTCATTTAGGCATTATCTTTGTGCATTGCACTTCAATCATCAAATACATCATATGAAACAACTTGCTCTATTGCTCACGCTTTTTCTGGCGGTATTTATTTCAACTCAGGCTTGTGCCCAACAACCTTCAAATTTCGATAAGTCATGGAAAGAAATAGAATCCCTAAAAAAGCAGGGACTTCCTCAAAGTGCCATCAAATTGGTTGACAAAATATATCAACAGGCTAAATCTGAAAATAATCAACCTCAATTGATTAAGGCGGTTCTGTATAAAATGAGTCTTTTAGGTGACTATACCGAAGATCACAAAGAAAATGCCATTCATGAGTTATTGAGCACGATAAAATCGTCCAAATCACCCGAGAAAGAAATCCTCAATTCCCTTTTGGCTGAACTCATCCAAAGCTATTACAACGATAATCAATGGAAAATTCTTCAACGCACAACCCTTGTTGGTGTTGCCACAGATGATATTCAAACCTGGGATGCCATGCAGTTTGAACAAGCCATTCGTAAGCATTATCAGCTTTCGCTGGAAAATAAGTCCCAATTGAAAGCCTTGTCACTAAAGGATTTTGAACCCATTTTAACAGATGAAGAATCCAATAGTTTCCAACAATGGCCTACCCTATACGATTTGCTTGCCAACAGGGCTTTGTTGTATTTCACTGAATCGACCGGCGATTTTAAACAAGCTGCCGAACCTCAGTTTGTTTCCGGAAACCCTTTCTTTGCTCCTGCTTCCACTTTCGTGACACTTCCTCTTGATGCCAAGGTGTTAGGAAAGAATCATGCTCAAGTACTCGAGCTTTTTCAGCAATTGTTGGCTTTTCATTTAAGCTCTAATAACCCTGAAGCACTTATTGATCTGGACCTTCGCCGACTTACCTATGTTTATCAGCAATCGTTGGTTTCTTCAGAAACTTGGAGTGATTATGAGCAGGCTATGCGTCAATTGGTTTCTGATAAGTACGATTCCAAAGCCCTTCGAAATGTGTATTATACACTGGCCGAATTGTATTATAATAACGGAAGAACTTTCGATGCACTTTCCGGTGATACGGCTCGTTATCAGTTAGTAGAATCAGAAAAAATCTGCCAGCAGGCTATGAAAAGTTACCCTGATTCGGCAGTTAGGGCTCCTTTTGAGATTTTACTCAATCAAATCAACCAAAAAAACTTTTCGCTTTCCACCGAAGAGGTTTTGCTTCCGGGTCAACCGGCCTTGGCCAGATTGGAATACAAAAATGTAAACAAACTCTATTTTAAAGTGGTTCGACTTGATTTTGATGCTTTTCTGAAAAGCAATGTGCGGGAGCGTGATCAAATGGAGCGCTATCTGGAAAATCAAGCCGTGCTTACGTTTTCACAAGAGGTTACTGATACCAAAGACCATCAGCTACATGCTACCCTCATGAGTATTCCCGCCCTCGACGAAGGTGCTTATGTGCTTTTCGTTTCCGATCAGGCGGATTTTAATAAGCAGGCTACCGTTGAATTTGAGACGCTTTGGGTTTCCAAATTAAGCTATATCCTTAAAGAGAATGAAAATACCGGAAAAGGAGAGTTGTATGTACTGGATCGAATTACTGGTAAGGCCCTTTCTGGTGTTGATATCACGGTCTATCAAAATCAGTACAACAACCGACTTCGTAACCATGAAATTGTGGAGGTTGGAAAACTTCAAACGGATAAACAGGGTTATACTTCCGTAGATGCCTTCAAAGGTGAGCGTTATGGAAATTATACTTTTGTTTTTCGCAAAGGTGATGATTTGCTGAGTTCTTCCGATTACTTGCGTTTTTACCAACGTTCGTCGATTAATGATCACAATGTTCGTACGTATTTATTTACCGATCGTGCCATTTATCGTCCGGGGCAAACCATTTATTATAAGGGAATTGTGGTTTCTCGTGTGGATGAAAAAGTTTCGTTGGTTAAAAACCAAAGCGATTTGTTGCAATTGTATAGTCCTAACGGAAAAAAAATCATGGAAATTCCTGTGGTAACCGATGGTTTTGGTGCTTTTCAAGGATCACTTCAAATTCCGCAAGACCAACTCAATGGCCGCATGAACCTTAGGGTAAAATCGGGAAATACGCTAGTGCTGGTTGAAGAATACAAACGTCCGGCTTTCTTTGTTGAAATGGATCCCATTGTTGGACAATATACCTTAAACGACAGCATTTTGGTTACCGGAAAGGTGGAGAATTACGCCGGAAATTCTGTTACAAATGCCCAGATTTCTTACCGGATTACTCGCAGTGGATATTGGCCAGCACCATTCCGCAATTACGGTTGGATTCCTCCTTATCGGATGGATCCAACGCAAATTGATTTTGGTGAGTTAACGACCAACGATCAGGGAGTATTTTCTCTGAAGTTCAAGGCTATTTCTGATCTTTCTGCACGGAATTCGGGAAATCAATTTTTTCATTATTCGGTAGAAATTCAGGCTACCGATATTACTGGAGAAGTTCATGATGGACAAACCTCTGTTCAAGTAGGTTCTGTTTCGGCATTACTTGATGTGATGGGCGAAAGTCAGCTGAACAAGGAGGCGTTGGAAGAATTTAACCTAAGCGCTACCAACCTTGGCGGAACAGGCATTAAAATGGAAGTAACAGCGACCTATTTTCAGTTAAGTACTCCTGATAAGTTGTTGTATACCGTTCCTTTTGGAAAAACTGATCAGGAAATAATGACCGAGGATACTTACCGCGAAAAATTCCCCGATTTGGCTTGGAAAAAAGAAAATGAGTTAGATCAACTGGCACGAACGGAGCTCATCAAAAAGCAAATGTCTGTGGACGGGAAAGCAACGTTATCAATGGATGAAATGCATCAATGGCCAGTGGGCGAATATGTTCTGGTGGTTGAGGGTAAAGATCAGTATGGAAAGTTAGTAAAAGCAGAGCATTATTTTTCATTGTATGATTTGAATGATAAATCCCTTCCGGAGCCAACTCCGTTATGGACAGCTATATCAACAAAAAAGGCTGAGCCTGGTGAAACAGTACGGTATAGCCTGGCTTCTTCCAATAAAAAATCACTGATGTTGGTTGAAGTAACACATGGCGATGAACTCTTAATAAGTAAATGGATTGCTCCCAACGGAAGAATAACCTCACTTGATATTCCTGTTCTTGAAAATTATAGAGGGGGGATTCAAATCTCCACCCTCATGGTATTGAACAACAGGTTGTTTACAGATGTTAAAAATGTTGAGGTCCCATTTACCAATAAGAAACTTGATGTTGTTTTATCAACCCAGCGTGATTTCCTTACACCTGGTAAAAAGGAAACCTGGAGTATTCATATCAAAGGTGCCGACGGAAAAGCCTTGGCGGCCCAACTCATGGCGGGAATGTACGATGCTTCATTGGATCAGTTTACACGCCATAGTTGGAATATGTCTCTTTATGGTTCCTCTGTTCAAGCTAAACGTTGGGAGGGGAAGCAATTCAGGACAGAAAATTCCAACGGACTATATGCGCCTACCATTCCGTATCTTACAGGCGTTTATTCTTCCTATCCAAACATCAATTGGTTTGGTTACTTAAACAGATATTCCGGAATAATGTATGAAAAATCAAGTGCAGTGAGAGGTTCAGGCGTAATGGCCATGGTTAATGATGATGTCGATATTGAAGAAGAGGAAGTTGTTCCTGTGACCAAGCAAGAAAATGTTCCAGCAGATCAACATGAAGTAGATCTTCCGGTTCAGCTTCGGACCAATTTAGATGAAACTGCTTTTTTCTATCCCGACTTGTCAACCGACAGTGAGGGAAATGTTTCGTTTAGTTTTGATACTCCAGATGCCCTCACTACCTGGAAACTCATGATGTTGGCCTACACTTCCGATTTAAAAGTTGGAACCTTCGAACAAGGATTCCAAGCCAAAAAGTCGTTGATGGTTATGCCCAATGTGCCTCGTTTTGTACGTCAGGGCGATTTGCTCGAATTCACCGCTAAGGTGGTTAACATGACGGAATCCAACATGAAGGCAAAAGTGAATATGGTCTTTTTTGATCCTTTGACTGGAAATGACCTTGACCTTTCAATGGATGAAACCCTTGGTCAACAGGAAATATCCATAGCCAAAGGTCAGGGAAGTGCTGTAGTTGAAAAAATACAGATTCCTTATGATTTGCAAATGTTGGGCATTAGAATTACTGCTACCAATGGAAAACACACGGATGGCGAAGAGCGCGTGATTCCGGTATTGACCAACAAAGTATTGGTTACGGAAACCATGTCAATGAATGTGAAAGCCCGCGAAGAAAAACAGTTTGAGATGCTCAAGTTGATCAATACAGGGCGGATGATGCGTCAAACTTCCATGCAAAATTTAAGGTTCACTGTGGAGTTTACTTCAAATCCTGCCTGGTATGCCATTCAGGCGTTGCCATCCATGAGTGAAGGCGTGAGCAAAAGCTCCCTTTCGGTGTTTAATCGATACATGGCCAATGCGCTATCTGCTTATATTGTGAATAGCAATCCGCAAATTAAACAGGTTTTCGATAGTTGGAAACAACATAGTCCGGATGCTTTTTTATCGAATCTGCAGAAAAATGAAGAACTCAAGAATGCTGTACTCAGTGCTTCTCCATGGATTTTAGAAGCGGAGGATGAAGCTGCTCAAAAACAGCGTATAGCACTTCTTTTCGATCTCAACCAATTGGCGCGCGATAAAGAGAAAGCCATGAGCTTGTTACAAGAAAAGCAACTTTCGTCGGGAGCCTGGCCTTGGTATGATGGTATGCGCGATGATCGTTATACTACCCAGTCCATTGTGCTGGGTATGGCTAAACTCAATAGCAAAGGCGTGCTTGATTTGTCAACGGATGCCGCAAGATTAAAAATGATTGAAAAGGCGGTGTTTTGGCTCGACAAAGAAGTGGCCGATGATTATGCGGAAATAAAGAAACGATTTCCCAAGTCGCTCAATGACAATCATCTAACGGGTAATATGACACAATATTTATATTTGAGGTCGTTGTTAATGAATTATTTCCCCATATCTTCAAGCAATCAGAAAGCGGTAAACTATTTTGTGGGTCAAGCCCGAAAATACTGGCTTAACCAAAGCAATTACCTGCAAGGAATGTTGGCTTTGTCACTTCCCGAATATGGATATCGAAACGATGCTGAAGCCATTCTTCGATCACTTAGCGAAAGGGCGCTAATGAGCAGCGAATTGGGCATGTATTGGCGTCAGGAATCGGGTTGGAACTGGTACGATGCTCCTGTGGAAACCCAGGCCATGCTTATCGAAGCTTACAGTAAATTACAGAAAAATCTTTCTTTGGTCGATCAGTTAAAGGTGTGGTTGTTGAAGCAAAAACAAACCAGCAAATGGGCCACGTCTTCTGCTACAGCAGAAGCTGTTTATGCTTTGCTAATGACTGGTAACAGCATGCTCGACGAAAATGAAATAGTCGAAATCACGGTAGGAGGAGAAAAGCTTGATCCCACATCGGATAATGGACAAGCTCTCGAAGCCGGAACGGGCTATTTTAGTAAATCGTGGTCGCAAACCGAAATGAATCCTGAAATGGGAAATATTTCGGTGAAAAACCCCAACAACCACATTACCTGGGGAGCAGCCTATTGGCAGTATTTCGAAAAAATGGATAAAGTTCTGGCACAGCAGACTACGTTATCGGTTGATAAAAAACTATTTATTGAAACTGTCACTGACAGCGGATTGGTATTAAAACCTGTGGAGAGAAATCAAGCCTTAAAGACTGGTGATAAGGTGGTTGTTCGTTTGGTGGTCAAAACCGATCGCAATCTGGAGTTTGTTCATTTGGGTGACACTCGGGCTACAGGATTGGAGCCTGTGTCCAATTTGAGTGGATATCAATACAGTGGCGGATTGGGTTACTATCACCAAATTACTGATGTGGGAACAGATTTCTTTATACGTTATCTGCAAAAAGGAACCTATGTGTTGGAATATGGATTGTATGTCACCCAAAAAGGTACTTTCGTGGATGGAATGGCCACCATCCAAAGTATGTACGCTCCTGAATTTGCGGCTCATTCTTCTGGAGGTAAAATTATTGTAGAATAAAGGTTGGAACACGAAGATTGCAGACTGGATAAAAAGTCATTGATTTTGCAAAAAAAACGGGTAGGTTTTTAAAAACCTACCCGTTTTTTGCTTAGGTGATTTCTATCCCATGCTTCAGAATTTCGGATAAAAAATCACTATCATCGAACTCTCTCTCAATTAAAATGGGTTCAATCCGATCGTCAATTTGTCTTCTTACTTTCCATAATAACGGATTTACAGAAAAATAGTCCCCGTCAACCTTGCTAACTACCACTGCCACATCTATATCACTGTCATTTCTAAACGTATTTTTGGCATATGAACCATATAAGTAGATATTTTCAAAGTGAAAATATTCCTTGAGAAGCAATCTGTAGGATTGTACAATTTTTATAGCTTCTGCTTTATCCATTGCTGTATTTCTATTGTATTATGCAAAATCTCGATGCATTTATTTTCGGTCAAACTTTTTAATAATCTTTCTTTGTGCGAAGGGTAACGAGCTTCAATATTGAGAGGTTCAATCATATCAATAAATGTTTTCTGATCATCAGAAAACAACTCATAAAAGTCGCCCTTTTTAGCTATTAATGACAGACTGTGCGAAAATGGAGCGGAAATTGATTTATTTTTTATAAAATAAGCTTTAAATGCTTTTTCTATTGTTTGGTGACACATAAATCCAACATACAAGTACCTTTTACTTTGAAGCATGGCCTCAGCGGTTTCAAGGTCATAATCTGAAAGGTCAATCCAGTATCGAATTTTGTCGTTCATTTCTATATTTTACTCCAAAAGTACTAAAAATAGGAAGTATTATAAAAATAACATTACCTGATCGGCTTTTATATTAAGTGTCTTTTTTTTGTCAAAGAGTATTTCGGATAAAAACAATCCAGTGTTTATCCATTAAACCTGTGTCACCAGTGTTCCACTTTACTGTTGTACCAAATTCGGTACACTTCTATCAGCCACAACAATTTTGTAGAGTTTATCGCCCCGACGTACCAATTCATTCACTGGAAGTGAACATAAATCACCCTTAACTACATGATCTACAGGAGACAAATCCAATCTCAATTCGCGAACCGTGTCTTCATACACGCCAGTAGTAGGACCAATGATTTTTATTTCTTCACCTGTCTTCAGGTTATGCGATTCAATTTTAACTTCTGCCACTCCAATTTTGCTAAAATAGTTGGTCACAACACCGATGTACATCTTACGTGTGGTGGCTTGGTTACCATAATCTTCAGTCCAATCGCCTTCTTTTTTACCCATGTAGTAGCCATCCCAAAAACCGCGGTTATATACCGTTGACAATTCTGCATTCCAACGTTCAATATTCTCAGGAGTATACTCATTCGCAAACCAGGCATCTACCGCTTCACGATACACTCGAGCCACCGTTTTTACATATTCTGGCGAACGACCTCGGCCTTCGAGTTTTAACACACGAACGCCCGCATCCAGTATTTTATCCAAAAAGGCCACTGTTTTTAAATCTTTGGGCGACATGATATATTCATTGTCGATTTCCAATTCCAGATCGCTATCCTTGTCTTTAACAATGTATTTTCGTCGGCACGACTGCAAACAAGCTCCCCGGTTAGCCGATGAGTTGAGGTTGTCGAGACTAAGGTAGCATTTGCCGCTGACGGCCATACACAAGGCTCCATGTGCAAAAACCTCAATTTGAATTAAATTTCCTGAAGGGCCTTTAATTTGTTGTTTTTCAATTTCCTGCGTAATCGACTTCACCTGTTCTATTTGCAATTCACGGGCAGTAACCATCACCTCAGCAAACTGCGCATAGTATTTAACTGCTTCCAGATTGGTGATGTTGGTTTGCGTACTCATATGTATTTCAATTCCCACTTTATGGGCATATTGAATTACAGCTTGGTCGGAAGCAATAATGGCCGTAATTCCATTCTTCTTGGCGGCATCCACCAATTGTCGCATTTGTTCCAGTTCGTGATCGTATATTACGGTGTTGAGCGTAAGGTAAGTGCGAATGTTGGCTTGGTGAGCAATCCGGGTGATTTCCACCAGATCGTCTAAGGTGAAGTTTTGCGAAGATTTGGAACGCATGTTCAGGTTACCAATACCAAAGTAAACCGAATTGGCTCCGCCTTGTATAGCAGCGTGTAGTGAAGCATAGGATCCAACAGGAGCCATTATTTCTATATCTGATGCAGTCATAAGTAGTGTTTTCAGGCGGCAAAAGTAGTGATTTTGCATGGGAGTGAATAAATAGTGAATTTCTTCCTGTCTGTTGAATCAGAGAATTCAAGAACTAATTAACCATTACTTTCTGTTCGATTTCACAATTACCTAAAGTTTTCAATATTTTTGCAAAAATTACTCCTATGAAACGATTTGGTTCAGTTATTCTTGCACTCACCTTTTCCCTGTTATTTCTTGTTTCTTGTAAAAACACAACCAAAGAACCACAGGTAAAATATGCCTTCTTATTCATTGGCGATGGTATGGGACAAGCCCAAGTAAATACTGCCCAAGCTTATGCGGCGATCATGGAAAATAAACCAGGATTCAAGCCACTTACCTTTACGCAGTTTCCTGTGATTGGCTGGGCAAGCACATACGCCAATAACCGTTTTATCACGTGTTCGGCTGCAGCCGGAACAGCATTAGCCACCGGGAATAAAACCAATATTGGCGTCCTTTCCATGAATCCCGAATGTACCGAACCTATGGAAACCATCGCTGAAAAGGCTAAAAAACACGGATTAAAAACCGGAATTATTACCAGTGTATCCATCGATCATGCCACTCCTGCTGCGTTTTATGCTCACCAACCCAGTCGGAGTAACTATTTTAATATAGGATTGGAATTGGCCCAAAGCAATATGGATTTTTTTGGAGGAGGAGGATTTGTAGACCCTTTAAAAGTGATTGATGGTGACACCATCCGGATTTTGGAACGAGCACTTGAAAATGGTTTCACTTTGGTGAATACACCTAAAGATTTTGATGCTTTAGCACCTGGCAATGAAAAAGTACTGGCCATCGCGCCTAACCTGGCTGATGGTGCAGCGCTTCCTTACATGATTGATGGAAATACAGGCAACCCTACGTTGGCCGATTATACCCAAAAAGCCATTGATTTGCTTCAGGATAGCAAGGGTTTCTTTATCATGGTAGAAGGAGGGAAAATTGATTGGGCCGGACATGGTAACGATGCGGCCACCAATGTGTTGGAAACGCTCGCCTTTGACGATGCAGTCGCGGTAGCTAAAGCATTTTACGATCAACATCCTGATGAAACCATTATTGTGGTAACGGCAGATCACGAAACGGGTGGTTTGGCATTGGGAAATGCAGGCATGAAGTATGAATCGAATCTGGGTATTTTGGCCTATCAACAACTTTCTTCTGATGGTTTCAACAAGAAACTCTCTGAATTTAAAAATCAACTTAGTAGCAATTTGGATGAGGATTTTAACCGCATGATGGAATTGGTCGGTGCGGAATTTGGTTTGGGAGACACCACAAAAATTCCCTTGGATGAAACAGAAAGAGCCAAGCTTAAAAAACTTTTCAAAGAAAGTATTCAAAAGCCCGGTGAGCGTGAAACATTAACCTATGGGAGTAACGAACACATTACTTCTTTTTTAATTAAGCTAGTGAATGCAAAGGCAGGCCTGGGTTGGACAACCTATGCTCACACCGGAATAAATGTGCCTGTGTATGGAATTGGCCCTGGTAGTGAGTTGTTTGTGGGAATGATTGACAATACGGATATCCCAAAAAACTTGGAAAAGCTATTGAATATTGAGTAAGCTGAAAACGCAGTTTTCTGGTATTATTTTACTGATTAGTCTTTACTTTTTGCCGATTTTGGTGTGATCACCAATTCACTTTCCAATTCAGCCAGATGAATCTGATCCCAACTTTCTGTTTTAAAACAAAGTTGCACTACACCCGAGGTAGGTAAGTTGTCGAGTGGAGTCGATAGAAATCGGTTTGCTAAATTGGTCAAAGTTGGGTTATGACCAATCATCATAATCGTGTTAAATCGGTCGGGCATGTCGTAAAACTCATTCATCAAATCGCGCGTTGAAGCCAGATAATAGCTGGAGGAAGATTTGATAGCTTCTCTTGGATAGTTCAATCCTTTGGCAATAAATTGTGCTGTTTCTACGGCTCGTGATGCTGAACTGCAAAGAATTAAATCGGGCTTAATGTTCATTTCCTGTAGTTTGTTGACCACCAGGCGGGTTCTTTTTTTACCCATTTCCAGTAAGGGACGATCATGATCGGTGAGCATGGGATTATCCCATGAAGATTTGGCATGTCGGACAATAATTAGTGTTTTCATATATCGACATAGGTTTGAATATGAGTTGTAAAAGTAGGGTAATTGTTTTTTTCAAAAGCTCTCCAATAAAAAATTAATAAAATGGTAAACAATAACCTGATGTAGATTTCAGGAAATTCAAAAAAAAGGCTCTTGAAATTACAATATCATTTCAAAAGCCTTTGTTAAAATGTAAGGGAATTTGTAAAGAATAAAGGGTTACCCTCTAATAAAAATTCCTTTAATAATATCCTGAGCCATGCGTGGATTTTCTTTTAAACGACGAGTGGAGTAGGCAAACCACTTTTCGCCGAAAGGCACATACACCCGCATGCGAAAACCTTTGTCGATGATGGATTGACGCAATCCGGGAGTAACCCCGTACAGCATTTGAAACTCAAATTTGTCTTTGGGGACATTGTATTTTTCGATAAGTTTGTAAGCTCCTTCAACCAGTCGGAAATCATGGGTGGCAATTCCGGGATAAATGCCTTTTTGAAACATGTATTCCAGATCAGCAAGATAATGTTCGTTGATTTCTTCGTATTTTTTGTAAGCAATGCTTTCTGGCTCCACGTATATTCCTTTGCACAGGCGATAATTAACAGGTAGTTGTTTGCTATTTAAATCCAGCATATCGGTAATATCCTGGTAGGTTCTTTTAAGATAGGCTTGCAGTACAAGGCCTACGTTGGCAGGAAATTCTTCTTTAAGTCTTCTGAAAAGTTTGATCTCCATGTCAACACACTGCGAGTCTTCCATGTCGATGCGTACAAAATTGTTGTAAGAAGCAGCTTTTTTTACAATCTCACGGATGTTTCTGTAACAGGCTTCTTCGTCAAGGAGCAATCCAAACATGGTAGGCTTTAACGAATAGTTGCCGTCAATTTTCTGTTTTTGAACATTGTCGATGATGCCCAGGTATTCGTTCTTATTACTTCTGGCTTCATCTAATTTGGTGATGAATTCTCCCAATAAATCGATGGTTACCATCGACCCGTTTTTGTTTAACTCCTTGGAAATGTCAATGGCACTGTCAAGAGTCTTGCCTGCGATATATTTTTTCGAAAAAACCCACACAAGGCTTTGAGGCATATAAGGTAGGGTTGAGGCAATTAATTTGTTGAACATATTCATTTGGTTTATAAATACTACAATTAATTATTCACGAACCATGCGATCGCCTTTCAAAATAGGAAGTGAATGAACTTACCGCAATTTTCGTACGCAAAAATACAAATATTCGATTTCAAAAATGAGTCGCAATTATTTTAGAATCAGTTAAAAACTAGCACCGAGAAATATTTCGATTTTTTATAATCCAATTCAATGAAATTTAGACAGGTTCTTAATTTGTGAACGACTTAAAAATCTACTTTTGCTTGTTAAATTTTTAACAATAGCTATTTACGTGTTAAGTTAATCATTATGTATAAAATTGATAAGCATCCGATTCTTGAGGTTCCTGCTCCTAAAAAAGTAACTTTTTCTTACAATGGAAAAGATATAGAAGGAGAAGTTGGTTTTACTATTGCTGCTGCCTTGCATCAGGCAGGATATCCTGTTCATAGTCATAGTATTGAAAACCGAGAACGGAGTCTGGAATGCGGAATTGGAAAATGTGGTGCCTGTGAAATGCTGGTTGACGGGCAAATAAAACGGATTTGTATTACCAAAGTTGATCAAATTTCCAAGGTGGAGGAAATTTCAAAGGATTACAAACCTGAAGTAAAAGCGTTAAAAAAAGATGAGCCTGTAAAGGTGTATAAAACCAGTGTCGTAATCATTGGTGCCGGTCCGGCTGGATTGGCTGCCCGTGAAAAACTCATGGAATATAACATTGAAAACATCGTTGTGGATAACAACGATAAAATTGGTGGTCAGTTTCCCATGCAAACACATCAATTTTTCTTTTTTGAGAAAGAAAAGAAATTTGGTGGAATGCGGGGTTTTGACATTGCTTCTACCCTGGCCGGTCCTTCAAAAGAAGGTATATTTTTAAATTCCACCGTATGGGATATTCTCGAAGGAAACCGTGTTGCTGTTAAAAATATCAATACGGAAGAGATTTATTATATTGATGCTGAATATTTGGTCATTGCCACCGGAGCCGTTCCGTTTATGCCCACTTTTGAAAATGATGACCTGCCGGGCGTTTATACCGCTGCTGTGGTTCAAAAAATGATGAACAATGAGTTTACCTTGCTGGGTAAAAACATTCTGACTGTTGGTGCCGGAAATATTGGTTATCTTACCTCTTATCAATTGATGCAGGCAGGCGCTAAGGTGAAAGCTATTTTGGAAGCCATGCCACGTGAAGGCGGTTTTCCTGTTCAGGCCAATCGGGTTCGTCGACTCGGCATTCCTGTTGAGCTGTCCACCATGTTGTTAAAGGCTATTCCAAATAAAGATCATACGGGTATTACTGGAGCTGTCGTTGCAAAATGCGAGAATTTCCAACCCATCCCGGGCACGGAACGTATTATCGACGGAATTGACGCCATCAATATTTGTACAGGATTGGTTCCGGATGATCAATTGCTGATCAAGGGGAATGAAATTTTCGGGCGAAAGTGTTTTGGAGCAGGTGATGCCATTCGAATAGGTGAAGGAACCAGCGCTGTTGTGCGTGGAAAACAAGTGGCCTACGAGATTATTCAATGCTTGGGCGAACCCAATAATTATGACGATTATTTGGCCACATCCAAAGAGTATATCGATTCGCAACAACATCCTACCAAAATTATTGAACAACCATTTATGCCCGATGCTGAACGCGCTAACAAAAAGCCATTTGTTCTCATCGATTGCCTGTATGGTTTTGCTTGTAATCCCTGCGAATTTTCTTGTCCTCACGGAGCCATTACTAAAACCTCAACAAGCACTGTTCCGCACATCGACTTCGATAAGTGCATTGGCTGTATGGAGTGCGTTTATCAGTGTCCTGGATTAGCTATTTTTGGGTATAACCTGAATAAAGACTGGCTTTTCCTACCCATCGAGTATGAAGCTGAGGTTGAATCAGAAGTCTATTTGGTGGATAACAACGGTAAAAAATTAGGTGAGGGGATTATTGAAAAGATCCTGAAAAAGAAAAATAAAACCAATATTGCCCGGGTGAAATCGCTGGATGTTGCGGGCGATAAATTAATGGAGGTCAGAGGTTTTATACTCAAAGACCGTTACCCGGAAGTTATCGATTACAAAAACTCGGATCATCAAATAGAATCTGAAACCTACGTGTGCCACTGCGACGATGTTAAAATTGATGAGATTTTAAAGGTGGTTGGCGATCGTAAGTTTATTTCGGTGGACGAAATAAAACATACTACCCGTTTGGGCATGGGTGCTTGTCGTGGTAAACGGTGTATTCCGCGATTGAAACAAACCATTCGGAAATACGGTATTTCCATTGTAGGCGATGCCACCCCACGTGGGCCATTGTCGAATCAGGTGTTAATGGGAGAGGTTTATCCATCTAACCAGCAGGAAAAGATTATCACACCCGGATTAGCAAAGGATCACAAAATCATCAAGGTGAATACCTTGATCGCTGGTGGCGGAATTGGCGGCAGTGCCTTGTTTCGGTATTTTGCTGAAGAAGGTAACCAGCCGGTGTTAATCAATTTCGGACGTGGTGCTTCGTGGCGCAATATTGCCGGCGGTCGTCCTAATTTTTCGCTTCCCGAATTATCGGATATTGCAGTGAAAAACCTGGAGATCTTCGCAGATCTGCAAACTAAAACCAACATCGATTTTCGTAAAATTGATTATGTAACCTTCGCTCATGATGAGGAAATGTACAAAGCCCTCGAAGCCTCCATCGCCTGGTCGGATGCCCACATGATTCAACCCAAAGACTTTCAAAAATACATCAGTCCCTATTTTAATCCCAATTTAAAAACCTATCAATCGGCATTGGTGACCAAAAACTGCTGGCAAGCTACTCCTGGTCGTGTAATCGATGCCATCCGACAAATCGGGATTCGCAACGGAGGTGAAGTGCTGGAAGATTGTAAGTTGATTGATGTTGTTAAAACCGGCGAGACCTATCATGTGTTGGTTCAAAACCACAACAAAGAATATGTTGAGTATCAAACGGAATTGTTTATCAATGCCATGGGGCCTGAGGGCGATAAGTTTGCACGAAAATTAGGCCACGATACAGGACTTTTCCCGGTAAAACATCAGGCATTTATTACCCGACGTTTGCCATTCATGGGCGTGAACAATACGCCGCTTCCTATGGTTATCGATCGGAGAAAATACAAGGGTTTCAGTGCAGTTTACGGACAACAATTGGCCGAAACGGGACAGATTATTGGTTGTGCATCGCCTGCTGTAGAGGGAATGGAAACCGATAAAAACCTGAAAATAAATTCCAAAGAATTTATCGAAATTGCCTCTGAGGTTTTTGTCGATTGGATTCCTGAGCTGTCTTCGGTCGGATTTCAGGCCATTTGGTCGGGTTATTATGTGGAACCAAAAATGGTAATCGATACCGATAACGGTTTGTTTTTGGGACTGCGCGGACAAGGGTTTATGTTGGGTCAATACCTGGCTAAGATGTACGTTGACAAGGTGATGGGTAAACAAACCCCCGATTATTTTGATCGTTTAAAACTTGGTGGAGACGGATTATTGGAAAAAGCATTTAAATAATTGTCTGGTTTTTGTTGATTACTTGTGAATAAAAACAGGGGTTATTTTGGCAAAAAGAGAAAATAATTCTTAATAGCTTGTATTTAACAGGATTAATATCTAATTTTGCCGCCCGATTTTAGAGGACATGAAGAGGATGTTGGAGTATATTATTCCTTTGCAGGGATTAGGTTTAGGAAAACATCACTATGTTTTTGAAATTGGCGATTCGTTCTTACAGCATTTTGAACAGCTTGAAGTAGTTCATGGTCAGGTTACCATTGAGGTAGAGTTAATTAGAGAGTCAAGTTTGATTGATATTTCCTTTAAACTGATAGGTGAATTGGAGCTTCCTTGCGACCGTTGTCTTGATTTATTTATGTGTCAGGTAGCGGGAGATTATCGCCTTATTGTCAAGTATGGCGAAACCTATGAGGAAATATCGGATGAGGTTGTCGTTATTCCGGCTCAGGAAAGTCAACTCGATTTGAGTCAGTATTTCTACGAATACATCAACCTGCTGATTCCTTACCAAAAAATTCATCCCGCTGATGAGGATGGAAACAGTACCTGTAACCAGGAAATGGAAGAAAAGCTGAATGCATTGATTAAAAAAGAAAATGATCCCCGTTGGGATTCATTAAAAAATATTGATTTAGAATAATTATTGAATATAAATAACCATAAAGGAATTATAAAATGGCACATCCTAAACACAAAATTTCCAAAAGTAGAAGAGATAAAAGAAGAACTCACTATAAAGCCGAGGCTCCACAATTAGCCACTTGTCCTACTACTGGTACTGTTCACATCTACCACCGCGCTTATTTTGTTGATGGCGATATGTACTACAAAGGCAAAATGATTGTTGAAAATGCTAAAGCTGAGTAATCACTCATACTTATCTTTTTAGTGCGGTTTTTTTATGTTTTCATGAAAAAACTCAAAAAATATATGCTCCTGATAACCCAAGGTAATCAGGAGTTTTTTTTAATGGTGGACCGTCATTGATTGTTAAACTATTCACAATTGTTTTAAAACAATCAAAATATTATACCTTTGCGGTCGATTTTTTAAGTAAAAAGTGTCGCTATGACAAAAATAACAGCAGCAATTACAGGAATAGCCGGTTGGGTTCCTGAAGATGTAATTACAAATAAAGATCTGGAAAAAATTGTTGATACCACTGAGGAATGGATCATGACGCGTACCGGAATTAAAGAACGTCATGTTCTTCGAGGAGAAGGTAAAGGAACGTCAGATATGGCTACTGAAGCGGTTAAACGACTTTTAGTTAAAACCAACACCAAACCCGAAGAAGTTGATTTGCTTATTTGCGCTACCGTAACACCTGATATGGTTCATCCGGCAACAGCAAATATCATCAGCGATAAAGTGGGCATTAAAAATGCCTTTAGTTTTGATATGAATGCGGCTTGTTCGGGCTTTTTATATGCGCTGGTTACAGGATCAAAATACATTCAATCGGGTGGTTATAAAAAAGTAATTATTGTGGGAGCAGATAAAATGACTTCCATTACTGATTATCAGGACCGTACTACTTGCGTGTTGTTTGGTGATGCCGCTGGTGCCGTTATGCTCGAGCCCAATGAAGAAGGATTTGGCATATTGGATTCAGCTACTTATAGCGATGGATCAGGAAGAATACATTTGCATCAAAAAGCTGGAGGTTCAGTAAAACCAGCTTCTCACGAAACTGTTGATGCACGCGAACATTTTATTTATCAGGAAGGTCAGGCTGTATTTAAATTTGCGGTTACCCGGATGGCTGATGTAGCGGTTGAAATTATGAATCGAAATAACCTAACGGCTGACG
>JBFHGX010000010.1:0-50442 GCA_041582875.1 Bacteroidales bacterium
CGCATAGGTCACCTGATCTGATGCTGCAAGGTTGTTAAGCCTGACTTTGAACCTTCCTCGAGTGGGGTTAGGGAAAATTTGAACTGTTATCTCACCCATAGAAACTTCATCTACCGGAATAGTTTCCTCAAAAGTGTTTTTCTGAATTGTATCTATAATATCTCCAGCTTTGACTATCGTCTCTGGAACATAGATTGTGTGTCGAAGTGTTCGGTTCCCGGCATCATCATAATTAAACTCCACAGTGTTATGATCTTGGGCAAACATAGCCATCGGTAATAAGCAAAGACCAAATAGAAGGTTTACATATTTTTTCATCTTTTTCTGTTTTATTTTTTTTGCAATACAATCGTTTTTTAAGACAATCAGCACCCTATGCTTCCATTTAAGGCACTACAGGCTTGTTGATTTTCCAATTCGAGGATTGGATATTACCTGTTGTAATAATTTACGATGATCACCCATATCTCTTCAGTCCATCGTGTCATATCTTCATCAAAGGCCGTGGATAAGCATCCATTGAATGGCGCATCAAACCAACAAGAAACTCAATTTCTTAAAAGTAAAATCCTAATCTACATGCATGCCGCATAGTGCTCATCCATGCCAAACTAAAATTAGTTTCCTAACTTTTCTTTTATCATATTGAGCTCTTCTCTTTGTGTTTCAAGTACCTTTTGCTGTTCAAGAATATACAAGGTCAGTTCTTCCACTTTCTTGAGCAGAATCCCGTTCATCTCAGCCAATCCAAAACCATTTTCTGTGACTTCATCTTCTGATGGCACATCTGGAAGGTGATGATGTTGGCTAATAAATTCAGAGAGCTGGTTGAGTGGCATTAATTTATAATCTGGTTTTAACACAAAGTCATACCATTCCTCTTGAACCCTTACCATCACCTCGTCCGTAATAATAGATCCCTGAACAGCCAAAGCAAAACTTGTGTTATTGATGGTTCCAATCCCCACTTTACTATTGCCTCCATTGAAATAAATATCACCCGTTTCTAATGATGTCCACGGACTAGGATCAGGCAATTCAACGGGAGCCCACCGAGCCGTTCCATCATCATCGGCACATACCAATACATAACCTGTACGAGCATCTTTACCAATTTTAAGGTACCCTTCATTAAAATTATAATACGATGAAGTATTAAAAAAAAGGCCATCGCGTTCATTTGCACTTATACCATGAAACCCATCACCAAGTCTTAGGTATGCCAACTGATTATCAAGCCAATTGTATGGCTGGATAAAAATAGCAGCATCTTCGCCTTCATCGGCACGGAGGTGGAGCTTGGCGAGGGGTAGTCCTGTATTGCCAATGCCTACTTGGCCTGTTGTGCCCATGCCAGAAGATCCTATTACTAACAAAGTAGGCAGATTACTAAAGCCTCCAATCATCACCGAATTGGCGATATAGTTTTCCATGGGCGTATTCTGAAGTCCGCTACCAATGATTATTGAGTTATTTCCAGTTGTTTTTAAGTAACTACCTATAGCTACTGAATAATCGCTAACCGTATTATTGGTAAAACCGAATGAAAACGAACCATTGCCAGTTGCCAGATTGTATCTCCCAATGGCAGTTGAATAATAACCGGTAGAAGAATTATCTTTACCAATGGCACTGGCGAATTTTGATAAATTAACGTTATTGTTAACTGTGGTAATTTGTCCGAAGACTATTGTTATTGACAAGGTCAAAACAAGTACAAGTACTAATCGAAATGCATTTTTCATAGCTTAAAAAAATTAAAGTTTTATCCATTTACCTTTATCCGAAACGTTTTCGCGTTGAACGATTGTCCACCAATACACCCCTTTTGATAAATTACCTACAGGTATAGTCGTGGATAATTGATTTATGGGATACTCCATTATTAGCTGCCCTTTAGTGTCGTATAATCTAAAAACAGCTTGTTTAATGGTTGTTCGTATATTCAACTCACATGTACCTGGGTTTGGATACACCAATGCGCGGTGTATGTTTTCCTCATGTATTTGTGATGTATCTAACCACAATCCGGCATCTGTTTTTATTATAAAAGGGTCTTCTTCTCCGTACTGATTAACCAAATAATCGTATTGAGAACCCCCAACTGCAATTCCCCCGTCCCCTGTGGCAGCTACATAGAATGGAGCATATTCGGCATCACGCCCTATATAGCGCTCGTGCATCAGGTTGAGTTCCGAATCCAATTTTGCAAGATATACTAAATCATAATATCCGGTGTAAAACCCCAAGGCGTTGTCAAATGAAGCAGCCACGCATATTTCTCCTTGCTCGTTGATGTCAATGCAGTTTTCCCATGCAGCGTAAGTCATCGTGTCCGGAGCCGTAAGTAATATTTGATTAGTTATTTGGTAATTGGTATCATAACGCGCCACCCCCAAGTACCTATTTATACTATTACTGGAACTGTTATAGCTACTATATGATCCGGCAACAATAAGCTCACCATCAGGACTTATCATGGCGTTATATGGTTGGTTAAAACCAGTGGCGTTCTCTCTGTAGCAAATACTGCCTGTGATGTCATAATTGGCCGTATCAAGAATATAAGCACCCGTTTCGCTTTGGCAGTTATTTAGCTGTTGTCCGCCGACAAGATGTAACAATACTGATGAGCCTTGCATGTTGTAGGTTAACGACATAATTATACCAAGCTGTGAATCATCAAAAAGTTTGGTTTTAACTACTTCACCCTGTGGGTTTATCTCAATCAATTGAAGATGCAGTACTGCAGCATTAACTCTTATAGTCCGCCCCAATAGATAATTTCCCGATGTAAGTGGTAATACGCACACCCCGTAAAAATCTGATGTTTGGCTTATTCCTTCAGGTATTGGATAGTACGCTTCCCAAATTTTATTCTTTGTTGCATCCAATCGCATCATCCAGTTAAACTTGCTGACTATTATCAACGTGTCGATATTGGTGTAATGTGTTCCTGTGCCCAAAAACAAATATTCTCCATTTTCAGGGAAACAATTGATTGTACTTACAAAGAGAGCCGTGTCTGCACGTGACAATTCGATATCCCATCGAAGCGTATCAAAGGCTGAGCTATTGCTAAAGGAGTATATTTCGCTTTTGATCACTTTCAGTGTTTGAAAAGGATAAACAGATTTGCTGGCCACAAATTCATCAGCTGAGTTGGCCGATACTACAGAAAAATGACCATTTTGCGGCCCTTCTAATACCATTTTGTAGCTTCCCTGGGCATGCAGGGAAACTACAAAAAGTAAAAGTACAGCATTAATTAGGCTGGTGCGTATCATCGTTTTAGTATTGTGCAATGTCTTCAACTTCAAAGGAACAGAAGGCGAACCTCCTGCCCAGGTAGGTAGTCAGCTCATGTGTCAATATATGTATCTGAGAATCTTGTATCTCAACCCCCTCATAAGTGCAGGTTTGAACCTTCATATGCCCCTCTAAATAGATGGGTGACTCATTGATATGCTCCTGAGTGATATCGATGTAGTTTAGTTTGTAAAACAGTTTTTCGGTACTGGCTTCTATGCACCTAACATCTTCTGTCAATCCGGGAGCAACTGTTGCATCAGCATAGTAAATCATGTAATCGCAGTAATTGTCTTCTGTTATATCTGTCCCCGGAAAGTAATAGGGCTCATCATCCGGGTTGAAAGTAGGGGGCTCATTCTTATCTTCAAAGGCAATAATATCCGTAAAAAACCACCTGCAGTTTTCGGGTGGAGCCTGATAAAAGTGATTTCTGACATCCTCGGCTAATACGATGGCTGCATCCTTATCTCCAAAGTATTGCTGTGTTTCACAAACACCTTTTTTCAATCCCCAATACCAATCATAGTTTGGAAAGGATGGCTCTGAGGGATTACCAACAACCAAACTAATCCACAAACTATCTCCCCCGTTTACGGGTTCCAAATCAACACTAACAAGCCTTTTCTCGGTAAACTCGGCCATAAAATATTTACCCTGAATACTTTCGAGGATGTTGTCGAAATATTTTTCTGAAGCTTTGGCTACCCTAATGCTGTCGCCTTCCACCAAAGGAATATCGAGTATGGTATCAAATACCACCATTTCGCCTAAATCGAGATACGAATGGCAGTAGGTTAGGTTGATGGTGGCTTCCCAATCGAGAATGGTTTCGTTTATCTGGAGCAGTTGCTCACTTCCTTTCACGTTCGGGTTTTCACGGTAATAAGCCATCCGTTCCTTAAACTCCAGGATATGAGCTACTATTGCTTCTGATGCGTCATCGACAATGGGTTGTTGTGCTTGGTCGGTTTGAAGGTCTTTTTTGCAACCATTTGTTAATACAACTCCCACTACAAGCATTACAGCAGCTGTTATAAACATAAATGTTTTACTTACTTTTCTCAATCTGTGTGTTTTCATACATTATAAATTTTAGTGTTTCTATTTATTTTTAAAGAGTCTAACCACTCCCTATTAAATAGTGCAGTATTCAACAGAAAATTCTACCTTTTTTTTAAACAAATTTTCGTTTTCACATTTACATATTATCAATGATCTTCCATAGCCATTCAGATAAACGATCAATTTCAAAGCCAACCTTAGAAAAACACTTCAATGTTCATCTCCGTGAGCACCCTCCCTATCCTTGTCATTTAAGTATCTTGCAATTAGACAAGCAACCCACACACAAAAACTATCATTAAAAATTAGCAGAAGAACCTGTTCAAAATTACTATCACCATGACATACAGTAAATTAAACAGAAATATATTTGCAATTAATAATCTTTTAGCTTTTAAACTTTCAAATAACATCACTCATTTTATTCTGAAATGAACCCAAAGGCACCCGTTTTTGGATTTGAATAATGGTTCAAATTTCATAAGTAACTTGTTATATAAATTAATACCTCACTAATGTCGGTTTTTGTATATTTACTCAACCTATATTAATATACTACTACTTTAATGAGGATACTATTTACCATGTTTTTTTCTGTTCTAGCATGCTTAAATTTATTGGCACAATATGATACTTACCCGTTTGAAAAGATCGATAATAGTATGGGATTATCCCAAGGAAGAATATATAGCATAGCGGAAGATAGTATTGGTTTTATGTGGTTTGGGACTATGGATGGGCTTAATAGATATAATGGATCTGAAATTAAAGTATTTAAGAGAATACCTTCTGATACAAATTCCATAAGCAACAACCTAATTCGCAAAATAATAGTTGATCACATTGGAAACCTTTGGGTAGGTACAGATTTTGGCCTGAATATATATAACCATTTTGACGAATCCTTTAAAAAAATATTCTTTGAGAGTAATAATCTTGAAGGCCTAGCAAATAACTCTATCACTGATTTAAAATGGTTCCGGAATAAAATATATGCTACTACTTTGGGTGGAGGATTTTATTTGGTAGACCCTATATCTTTCGAAATAATTTGTTTGAAGGAACCTGAAAAGCTAGATGTAAAAGATTTTTCAAATCAATATGCTCCAATTTGTCCCGATAGCAGTAACAGAATTTGGTTCCACTCCAATAATAACCTGTATTATTATGACCTGGTAGATCATGATGTCCATAAAGTCGATTGTGAAAAATTAAATGAGATATCTAGTATACTTGAGATATCAAAGATGTTATTATCACCCGAAGGCAACTTGCTTATTTCCACTTACGGGGAAGCCATACTAGAATATAATCCTACGACTAACAGCTTATCGTCTTTCTTAAGTAAAAAATTAATTGAAACCTTTGACCACTACTTCTCAGTCTATGATTTTTTAATTGATGGTGATATTATGTATATAGGCACAAACCTCAATGGGCTTTATAAATATAATATGACGACCTTAGAATTTGAGAACTTTAAACATGACCCAACCTTTAATTATTCCTTATCAAGTAACAATATAAGGTGTTTGCTACTTGACAGTAATGGGTTACTCTGGTTGGGGACAAACGGCCGAGGAATAAATATTCTTGCACCATCAGCAATTAGATTTGATGGATTAACAGATGAGCTTGTTGATCCAATAAACAATAACAACCTAAGTGTTAGAGCTTTACTTGTAGATGAAGATAATAATATATGGGTCGGCGGCTACAATTCATTATATAGGATCAATGGGAAAGAGAGGAATATCAAGAGCTTTTTGGAAGGAGATCCCATATATTCACTATTGATCGATCCCAAATATAACGACACTCTTTGGGTTGGTATTGAAGGCGCAGGTTTAATAAAGCTAAATGTAAATACCGGAGGATACATTAGATATTTTCCTCTTCTACAACAGCATCCAATATTAGGATCAACAATATATAAAATGTTAGCTGATTCTAATATTATTTGGGCCGGCACAGAGCACGGTTTGAATAAATACGATATACTCACAAACGAAAACCACTTATTTTCATACGACCCCAAAGATACCTCTGGAATAATTTTCGGTGATATTATTGATATCCTAAAAGATGATAAAGGTAATATTTGGGTTGGCTCAAATAAAGGTGGCATTGGTAGACTAGATGTAGAAAAAAACGTGTTCAAACAATACATTTTTAATGCCGATATTGCTGGAACATTAAGTAGTAACAGTATCAAGGATATCTTTCAGGACACCAATGGAACAATATGGATTGCGACAACGGAAGGATTGAACAGATACAATGCCGATACCGATGATTTTGACGTTTTTAACAAAGAAAATTATTTACCCCTTGATGTTATTTATGGGATACTTGAAGATAACAATAATAATTTGTGGTTATCAACAAATGAGGGTATCTGTAGATTCAATCCGCAAACTCATGATTATAAACGTTTTGACAAGTATGATGGTCTGCAGAGTAATGAATTTAATTCAGGTGCTTACTATAAAAGTAAAAATGGGGAAATGTTTTTTGGAGGTATAAATGGATACAATTCATTTCATCCAGAAAGATTACATGAGAACCGGCTTAAACCAAGAATAGTTTTCACCAAACTTAAGAAATTCAATAAAGAAATAAAACTTGTGCCAGGGTTAAACAACCGACAAAGTATATCTTTCGATTACGATGATGCCATTTTTACAATTGAATTTTCAGCATTGAATTTCACTAAACCAACTAAAAATCAGTATGCTTATAAACTTGAAGGTCTTGATGGTACTGAAAACCATTGGATAAATATTGGGAATAGGAATTTTTTCGATTTCACAGGGTTAAAACCTGGAGTTTATGTTTTCCACGTTAAGGGTTCTAACAATGATGGTGTCTGGAATAATAAAGGTAACAGCATTAGGATAATCATCAATCCGCCTTTCTGGAATACTATGGCATTCAAAGTATCAGCAATAATACTTATCATTATGCTTATATACTTTATGTTTATTTTTAGATTGAGAAGAATAAAGAACCAAAGAGCAAAACTAAGGGTTTTAGTAGATATTAAAACAAAGGAACTTAAAAAGACTAACGAGAGTCTGAAAAACGAGATAATTATTCGAAAACAAACTGAGGAAGAACTAATCATTGCCAACAAAACTAAAGACAAGTTTTTTTCCATTATTGGGCACGACCTTAAAAGTCCGTTAAACTCACTTCTGGGGTTCTCCGAATTACTTCACAATGAATATGATGCATTTACAGATGAAGAAAAGAAAGAATTCATAAAAGATATTTTCAACAACACACGTAACCTTTCCAAACTAACAGAAAACCTACTGTACTGGGCCAGAACTCAAACCGGAAAAATAGTAGTTAATCCGAAACTCACTAACCTGTATAACCTTATTGTTGATAGTGGTGAATTGCTTACTCAACTGTCTCGTGCAAAAGAAATAACTATATCAATTGATGTAAATAATAACTATCATGTATTTGTTGATACAAATATGATAAGTACGGTTTTTAGAAATATCATTTCCAATGCCATAAAATTCACACCTCGAGGAGGACGAATTGATGTTAAAGCCAGCGAAATCGACAATTATATTAATGTAAGTATTTGTGATACAGGAATAGGCATAGAGCAACAATCTATAAATAACCTGTTTAAAATTACAAAAAAATTTAATACCTATGGTACTGATAATGAAACAGGAAGTGGGTTAGGCTTGATTGTTTGCAGAGAGTTTACCTTGAAAAATAACGGAAATATTACAGTAGAAAGTGAGCCTGGTAAAGGAAGTACCTTTACAATAAAACTTCCAAAATTGTAGTTGCTGATTTTATCCAATAATATTGCTGATTATTAATGAAGCTTATGAATTTAAGCTGTTAATAAGGAATAGGTCAATTGAAAAAATTGCTGAAAGATTATTTTTGAAATCCAATGACATTGAGCATATCAAAGATTTATTGATTGAGCTAAGATTACGTTTCATGAACTTGCGAGGTCAGGAATACCGATTAGAACATTTATATATAGAAACGATCGAATTATTGAACCGATAATAAAACATACAGCACAGTTTTTATAAACTTTATTACAGATTACATATTAATGTATGTTTGCAATCAGTTTAATGCTTAACCCATAAGTACACCATTACCTAGTGCTGACTTATGAAAATTCTACTAAAAATGACTAAAAAAATATATATCGACAGGATGAGTTTATTGAGTAACCTATCGCTTAAAAGGTTATGGAATATTATTCTTCTAAAAACAAGTTACACACTATCGCTATTTCTCAAAAAACAAATACATTTTGGGATGCCCTACAGCATATCCATTGAACCAACAACCTCATGTAATCTGCAATGTCCTGAGTGTCCTTCAGGGCTTAGAAAATTTTCAAGAAAAACAGGGATGCTTAATGAAGAGACATTTAACGATGTTCTGAATCAATTGGGTGACTATTTGATGTATATGATTTTGTATTTTCAAGGAGAACCCTACCTGAATCCGTGGTTTTTTAAGTTTGTAGAAATGGCTAAACGAAAAAAAATCTATACGGCTACTTCCACCAATGCCCATTTTATGGATGAAGAGAACGCCAGAAGAACGGTGGCTTCAGGACTGAATAGATTAATTATTTCGTTAGATGGAATTGGTCAGGAGGCCTATGCAACATACCGGGTGGGTGGTCGTTACCAAAAAGTAATTGATGGGATATCCAATATTGTAAAAGTAAAAAAAGAGCTCAAATCAAAAACTCCACACATTGTAGTGCAATTCATCGTGTTTAAATCTAATGAGCATCAAATAAATGAGGTTAAAAAATTGTGTGCCGATTTGGGTGTTGATGAATTGCAGTTTAAATCGGCACAATTGTACGATTATAAATATGGCAACCCTTTAATGACTACCATCGACAAGTATTCCCGATATAAAAAGCAATCCGACGGCACCTATTCATATAAAAACCCGCTACATAATAAATGTTACCGACTCTGGTCATCCAGTGTAATTACCTGGGATGGAAAAACAGTTCCCTGTTGTTTTGATAAGGATGCTGATTACAAACTTGGAGATTTGAAAGTGGATTCATTTGAAGAAATTTGGAATGGAAAAGATTACCAAGATTTCAGGAAGCAGGTGTTTACTAAGCGAAAATCTATTGAGATTTGCAGGAACTGTACGGAAGGTTTAAAGCTTTAACTATCTGTTCTCCATGACTTATATAGGTTTCAATAATGAACTTGGTTTAAAACATGTTTTTTTCTGCAAAAGAGATAATCACATAGTTCTACCCTGCAAATGCCATACGGACTCAGAGATTATATTTGCAAAAAGTACCTGCAAATTTCTTATCGCTTTATCTTGAACATCAATAAAATATAAGCTCAATTGATTTATTATAAACGTTAAAATCACCTCCTATTTTAGTGTTTTATGTTTATAATAAATGGGATATTGGATATATATTTCCTCGTATTATTGCTTTACAACTGTGGCAATCCTTGATTTTACAGGTATGTTATTCGAGTTTAATCCGGGCGTTTGTCCGTGCAAATCAAAATCTAGCTGTACTTCAGGTCTGAAAATCAAACAATGAGTAGATCCTCCAAAATGAAACATGCCTAACTCATCTCCCTTATTTACATGTTGACCTTCGTATACCGTAAATTCGCAAGTAGACACTTCAGCCATGCCAACAAACATAACACACATCAATCCTATATCCGGATTATCTGCCTGAATGTAAACCAACCCGCGTGTAGCCACCTCAGTAATAAACCCTTGCGAGTTATTTGGGCCAGAGGGATCAAATCCTTCGGCAATGGTTTCCGCGTAATAGGTACCATCAACAACTTTAGTTTTAACAATCTTACCACTTACAGGGCTATGCCAGCGGTGATAAGCAAAAGCACTCAGAAAAGCTTGATATACAGTTCCTCCAATAAATTCTTCTGCAATAGGATCACCATCCATCATATATTCAATGGAATAGGGTTGTGCTTTAATCCAAAACTTATCACGTTTCTTAACGTCTGTTGACAAACGGTAAGGAGCCGATTCACAAGCATTGGCAATAACAGCATTGTTCCCAGGTTCAGCTATAGGCCGCTTTCCTTCACGAAATTGGCGAGTGAAAAAATCATCCCATGAAGTAAAACCATGGTATGGTAATTTAGGATCACAAATAAAAGTTTCGGCAAAATTGGGGATTGCTTTTTGTGCATCTTCACCAAACCAACCCGACCGTGGGTCATCAGTTAATACATAACGCGAATCAGGAGAATCCAGAAAAACAGCCCATTGGTTTAAAATCCTTTTCAATTGAGCGTTTACCTTAGGGTTCAAAAATGCGGATGCTCCAGCTTCAGTTCCCATAGGCCAATCAAGAATTGCATTGATGGGAAAACCAACCAACCCAGATTCATTGAATTCAGGTGCTTTAGTCATTATTTGGTTAATTAGCTGTAACATATGCTCATAATCGCGTACTTGGGGTTTGCCTGTAGGATCGTTGAAATACGGTGCTTTTCGAGGAACCTGATCAAACATCTGGTGAAACAGCATAAAAAGCTCTGCATCACTTTCGATTAGGTCTTTAAACTCCTGAATAACAGGAAGAAGTGGTTTCGTGTTTGTGTCAGTTTCAAGAATGAGCGATTTCATCCATTGATCAAGAATTTGCTGATCGGATGGCAGCCACTCTCCTACCCTAAATGGCGCTATAGTTTTGGGTTTTAGGACAGTAAGTTGCTGGGAGAAAGCACCTAACATAATTGAGATAATCAGCGTAAAGGTAAATAGAGATTTCTTCATAGTAGTAGATTTTCTCGATATTAACTTGAATATTTAAGATCGATGTTTAACAAACACTCAACCATATTATTAACATAATTCAAGGGTAAATATAGATATTAATTTTTATTTCGAGCCATTTGATTATCTAGTTTTAATTAAATGGAATATATTCGTCCATTATTTAAAATAGTGATATGAACGAGTTTAAAAAATTTATTAGCAGAGGAAATGTGGTTGAAATGGCTGTAGGTTTGATCATGGCCACCTATTTTGGTGCCATTGTAAAATCACTTGTAAATGATATAATTATGCCACCCATAGGTATTGTTCTGGGGGGAGTAAATTTCTCTAAACTGAAAGTTGTAATACAATCGGCTGTTGCAGAATCAAGTGCCGGCGCAGGGGATGCTATTCCAGAGGTATCAATCAACTATGGTATTTTCATCAATACAGTTATTACCTTTTTAATCGTTTCATTTTCTATTTTCTTGGTTGTAAAGGGTTATAACCAAATGAAAGAAAAAGTGGAAACAAAAAAGGAACCTGCACCAACAGCTCCTCCCCAGCCAACCAAGGAAGAAATTTTACTAACTGAAATTCGTGATTTACTGAAAAAATAAATCGGAATCCCGAGCTTTTCTTTATGGCCTTTTAATTGATAATATACCATCAAGAGTGGGTTCTAACGCCCTTGATAGGTTGACAAAAATCAATGGCTAAAAACGATACGATGGGATTGTAATTTACCGTCAAACACAAAAGAACACAGATAAATGCCTGGTTTTAAGGAAGCTTCCATTCGGTTTAATGAAGTTTTATCCAAACGATTGGTCTTCAGGCGTTGTCCCCATAAATTGTAAATATACATGTGGTCGCCCAACAATTCAGGATGACTACATCGAATATGGATACTATTTTGATTAGTATAAACTAAAACTTCGGGTTTGACATGTGGAGTGAAATCATTACCCAGGGCCCATTCGTTGGTGGTTATGTTAGTATATCCGTTGAGCACTTTAGAATGAATCGTTATGGATAATTGTTCGTTACCGATTATATCTCCAGATAAATTCACTATAGCCTGTGAGGCATTGACATAACTAACCGATTCAATGGCCATCCCAGAAGGTGCATTATTAAGGGTAAAATATTCGTTATCTAGTATCGGTTGACTAAAGTATTCATCATCTAAAGTAATTTTTAGTTCAGGATAAAAACTTGATAATTCGGCTGTTGGCGTTAGCGTGGAGCCTGAAATATTATAATCTATCCAAAAAACCCTATTGAAGAACCAAGTTTCGAAAAACGTCACTTCATCCTGATAATCATTGTCCTTCCAATCGTAATTGGGCCAAACATACTCTCCCAGAATAGGCCAACGTTCGTAATTCCGTTGTTGCGCTTCATCGATATAAGTTACGATGGAATCGATGGCATGCTCGAGCTTGCTTTTACTAAATTCATTTTGTCTGAGTTGTCGCCATCGTGTATAAAACAGATCTTTATAATAGGCATCCTCCATAAGACGTTTCCACCAAAACATAATACCATAATCGTGGGACTCAACAATTGGATACATCCATCCTGTATAATCCACACCTTCGGGCCAGTAATCAACATTGGCATAACCCAGATTGAAATCCCATGCAGGTCCGGCGAAAAGCTTTCCTCCGTCACTATCCTTTTGCTTATAAAAGAACGTGCTGTAACGATAAGCATCTACTTCTTTAGATACCTCATTCAGTATCATTTGGTCGATAAAAGAACCTGTATTGAAGTATTTTTTATATCCGGCATTCGGATCAGCAAACGCTGTGCTAGTCAATGTATTTTCAGCTGTTGTGATGTAATCTTTTATGTAATTCCTTTGCACTTGAACAATATCATCTTCATCCGGATAATTATACTGAAAAGTAATGTTCATGGCATTGGGATATGAAGGTGAGGGAATCGATTTCCAACCGTCTATACCATAGGTAAATCCCGGGTCAATTTTATCAACCTTAACAATATAGCCTCCTGTAAGGTCGTCTCCGGCTATATCATCTGATTTCAGTTTGGCAATATCCACCCTATGTTCGCTTTTTTTGATCTTTTCCATTAAAATGTACACGTCTCTGTAATCTCCGTTCACAATCACTTCGCAATAGGTCATACGGGAACAATAGATACTCAATTTACTCCCCATATAAAAAGTAATGAAATTTCGAAGCATCGATTTATCGGTATAGGGAGCATACAAAACCCAATCATTTTCTTCAGGCATACCTAACAGAGATACATCACGGTTTTCGCCATCTGACTCTCGGGTCTCCACCCCGTACGATTTCTTTGGAAACATTTGTGAACTTTGTCCACGAATTTCTATTCCTATATAGCCATCATAATCATTTGGAGTATCATACTGATTGTTAAGGTTTCCCGGACCATTGTCGATAATACCCATATTACCTGTAATTTTGGGTTCATCCGGTATTTCAACGCCGTTGGTATTGATGATAATGATAGGTAAATTGGAGGTAAGACCACCCGAGCCTTCTGAATCTCTAATGACATCGTCTAATAACCATGACTGATCAGGAGTTGTTCCCAAAAAATCAATAAATACGACCAAACGCGTATAGTCGGAGGCTGTGGTTCCAGAAAAATCAAATTCCAGTTCGTCCCACACCCCTGGCATAGGTGTTTTTTCAATCTCTTTCGAGGATGAATTGTCGCTGTTCTCAAATTTTAATAAAATAGATCCTCCTGACTGCGGAGCCCTTACTTTTAATCTATAAAAAGGAAACTCCGCAAAGTTGACCGGGGTAGAGAAATCTGTAAATACCAGATCATATGGATTTTCGCTCGTTGAGATTTCCATGCAATAGGTAGATGGGTTAATTCCTTGTTGTTCTGTATTTAGCACCGTTTCTCCACCTGAACAAACAATGGTCCACTCCACATTGACACCCTCCCAATTGGCTATGGTGTCAGTAATCTGAGACGAAACAGATTTTGAAATAGTGATGAATAGTAGAAACCCGATTAAAAAGGCAAATCTCGGCACACTATTCCTTGATTCAGCATGGCTATTTTTATTAATAAAATCAATAAAGGATATAGTTGTCATGGATTTCTTGATTACTGGTTTACTGACGTTAATATGGTTTAATCTACTTAGGCAAAATATTGATCGGGATTAAAACTGTCAAATTATTATTGTTGTGTCACAACACAGCGCTTAACATCTGTAAAGGGTCCTGCGTTTATTTTGTAAAAATACACTCCTGGTAGTGCATCGCTTGCGTCCCAAATAACTTCATAATTACCTGAACTTTGTGTTTTATTAACAAGCGTATTTAGTATCCGGCCCGTGTTGTCATAGATTACCAACTCAACATGAGTTTGCACTGGAATAGAATAAGATATCGTTGTATTTCCATAAATAGGATTAGGATAATTATGGTTAAGTTTATAGCCATCTATTGCTACTTGCTGTATTTCAATTCCGGTTAAACCGCCCTCCCAATAAATATCATCAAGAGCAAATTCACAGCCTGCGCCATTGACTTCCAGAATTACGAATTCGTAGCTTAACATCCGTAAATCGATGAGTTCCCCTCGTAGATCAGAAACCGGAATAGAAGCCTGGGCCCAATCACCATTTCTAACAAGTCCATAAGTAGTTTGGTTGGCAGGAAATTCTACATAATGCTGATTGCCCCATGCATCGATAATCCCGATTTGAAAGGCAATATTCGCCGGAATTTTAATCATGAATTTCAAATATCCATCTCCAAAATTTAACAAATTAACAGGTTGACGGGACATGATTCCAGCGCCAAACCATCCCTGTCCGGTAGTGACCCAAGAAATTCCATTATCGCCCTCATAGGGAGGAATACTGCCATCAGCAAGAGTTCCTTCCCAAGCATAAATTTCTGAAGTAACCCCAACTTCCAATTCATTGTCTGTGGGAGTATTATCCGTAAATACACCAAATGTTCCTACTTCTGCAACAGGAGGGCCCAACTTAACTTCTCCTTGTCCGTTCCACTGCATTACTTTTATGTAATCGACATACATTTCTGCCGGAAAAGGCATCGAAACAGGCAGTCCACTTCCAGGATCGCCCAAATTGTAGGCATCTGTAAAAGCACCTCCAATGGCCAAGTTAGCGATCAAATAGAACGGTTTTTGAAATTCATCTGAAAGACTATCAATGGGAAAAGGATTGGTGTACAGGTCATATTCTACGTCATTATTTATTACGGTGAAACGAATGCTATTTTCGTCCCAATATGTGCGATAGGTGACGAATCGATTTACAAGAGGAGAATCGTAATTGTAATAAGGTCGGCAATATTCATCTTCAGGATCCCATGAAATGCTTGATGCTCCGGATGGGTTCGCGGGAGTTACAGCTTCATCTGAATAGAAAATGGCGTTTGCTCCAACTACTTGATTGACTGTTGAATTACCAAGATTATTGCCCCCGTTATGGGCGTCGTGCAAATCTCGAAAAGCTTGCGTATGTCCCATTTCCATCATATCTAGCTCGCCTTTTCGTGGCCAGGAATAATTGGATGTACCTAGTAACCATACCGCAGGCCATCCTCCCAGGTTGAGATCCGGCACCATTACCCTGGTTTCAATCAATCCATATTTAATGCTTACTTTGGCTTTTGTATCTACTTTTCCTGAAGTATAATTCAATGGATTTCCCCATTGATCAACGATATCGGGACCACTCTCTTGCTTTGCCGATATGTGTAGTGCCATATTTCCTGGTTCTCCCGGGATGGCATCAAGAGTCACATTTTCTTGTTTGTAAAACTCCAATTCACCGTTGCCCCAGCCCCAGGAACCATTACCTGTATTGGCTGTCCAATTATCGAGGTTGTTAAATTGTTCTTCCCAGATGACCTCCCCTACCTGACAATAACTGACGCTCATCCAGAGCACCATGGAAAATACCATCGTAATTTTAAATAAATATTTTGACTCACGGTAAAATGATTTCATTCTGAATTTGTTTTGTAAAAATGTTATGACAGATGGAAATAACTAATTAAAAACAAGCAGTGCATTTGCCTTGAAATACACTGCTTGTCGAATTAAAAAAAATGTTGATTAATAAATCAATTCACCAAACGGTGTTTTACTTTACAATAAATTTGGCAAAATACTGTGTGTCATTATTCCCAGTGGCACGAATGGTATACATACCTGCTTGAAAACCACTAACGTCAATCGAGTTTGCCTTTTCTGAAGATTGATAAACCAACTGACCTGCTACAGAATAAACACTAATGCTAACTAGATTTTCAGCGTTATCCAGATATAACACATCGCTTACAGGGTTAGGGTAAATGGCTGTTTGAGTTAGTGATTCTTCAAAAATTCCGATAGGATTTACCAACACGATATCATCAAAATATAACTGTCCTGGAACAAAATGACCTTCGCCACCCAATTGAACAACTACCTGATCGTAATCAGTTCTGTCAGAAACACCACTAAAATCAAATTCCAATTCAACCCAAGTATCAAATTCAGTTACATCTAGTTTTATTTCGGTTTGAGTAGTCCATGCATTGCCACCCAACAAACTGTTTTGTAGCTTAATGGCTGCAGTAGGAGTTAATCCACCTGAATAGTCATTTGTAGAAGGGAAATACACTTTTAGGTTAAAGGTATTGCGTGTAGTAAGATCCATACGGTGTTCAAGAATAAACTGTGCATTGGTCCATTCAAAACTACCTGAGCGGTTGTAATCAGCCACATGATTGGTAGCATTTACTGGATCAGTGGTTACAACTAAATCCATCAGTTCAGGATCCTGGAATTTCCAATCGGTAATAGTGCTATATCCATCATTTTCAAAGTTGTCCTGAACGTCGAGAGCCAAAAGAGGTTTGCCACCTGATCCGGCCGGTGAAAATGTAATGTTGTCCCAATAAACTACGTTATCCTGAGTTCTTCCTGCTAAATCAAAATCAGGGAAGAATATGATCTGGTCAATAATTCCGGTGATGCCGGCGCCAATGCTTCCTGACAAATCAAAAGTTAATTCTTCCCATTGGTTAACCACCGTATTAGCTACTTTTACCTCAGGCTGAGCTTCACCATTAGCTTCGGCGAATTTAATACCGCAATCGCTGATTACAGATTTCCATACCATAATTTTTACAGTGGCGTTGTCTTCGGTAAAGGTAAAACTGCCTATGTCAGCGCCATGCATCGACTCACAACCAGCCCATGGCTGACCACTTTGAAGTGCAGTAATTTTTGCCACCGTGGCAGATGTGTTAATTCCTGACATATCAGGGTTTGCAATAATTTCTACTGGTGGATTTGTTTCGTTTTCAAAAACAGTCCAAGTCCAGTCGGCTCCGTAACCACCAGCTTCGAAATCAATAGGAGCATTTTGAGCATTTAATCCGATCACGGATAAAAAGGCTAGGAATAGTAAAAGGTTTTTCATGATATTATTTTTATGTATTTGTGAATGTTAAAGATGACCCAACGGTTAAGCGTTGAGTCATCTCAGTATTATTTATTGAATAAGAATTTTCTTGGTGAAAATTTCTGGAGTTGAAAGTGATTTCACTTGGATGATATATATTCCTGAGGACAGTTTGCTAACGTCTAATTGGCTGATTTTATCAGAAGCGTGCTGTTCTATAACCATTTGACCATCCATACGCAACAACTGAATTGAATAATTCGAAGAATTGTCCATCTGAATAGTTAAATTGTTTTGGGCAGGATTGGGATAAATAGCCATTCCTGCTTCCGCGTTTTGATCGATTCCTACAGGTCGAACTTCGATGTATTCTACCATCAACATGGTGTCTGAACCGAACTCATTGGTTACGATCAACTCCACATCGAATAATCCAACCTCGTTGTAAACAATGCCGGTGGGCATCTCATCCGAAGACATTTCAGGAGTACCTCCTTCAAAATACCAGCTATAGGTCAGGTCATCTCCCGTTGATAAGTTGGTAAAGTCAATGGACTGGCCAGAAAGAATGCTTGTTTGGTTAGCCATAAAGTCAGCAACAGGTAATGTCCCCACCATGATATAGTCTTCCATAGTAAGCGTACTGGTAGTGATTCCGTCATTTACTTCCAATGTAACATCATACATTCCACCTGTAAGATACTGGATATAGGGTGGTTGTTGTCCCTCAAATGTAGCAGGTGTTCCACCCTCAAAGGTCCATAACCAACTAACAACTGCTCCAGTAGATAAATCTGTATACATAATGCTATCGCCAGTAATGATGGTATTTGTATCCGCCATAAAATTGGCATTAAGCTCATTAGCATTTACGATGGTAAAATACGCATCACTTGTATCTGTGGGGAACGAATTATCGGTGGAAGTAATGATGATTCGGTAATCTGATCCAGGCTCCTGTGTAGCAAAAACGCTCCAGGTAAGCAATGTATCCGCTACATTAACATTCATACCAACCAGTTGAGGCGTTCCATCACCTTTGATTAACTCAATATCAACGAATCCAGTCCAATAATCGTAATCCCACTCAATATCGAACTGTGATCCCTGATTAATCATTTCGCCACCATTGGGAGATAAAATCGTAACATAAGGAACATGCTTCAGGTAAAGATTGTCAAAATAGAACTGTCCGGGCACATTGTGTCCTTCTCCACCCAATTGCACAACTACTTGATCGTAATCTTCTCTGTCGGCAACTCCACTAAAATCAAATAGCAGCGTAACCCATTGATCCATTTCTGTAACCGTTATCAGGATTTCAGTTTGTGTAGTCCAGGCGTTTCCACCGAGCAAGCTGTTTTGAAGCTTAATGGCAGCCGTGGTGGTTAATGCTCCTGAATAATCATTGGTTGAGGGAAAGTAAACATCAAGTTCGAATTTATTCCTTTCGGTTAAATCAATTCTGTGTTCAAGAATAAATTGAGCGTTGGTGTATGGAAAAGCTCCAGTTCTGTTATAATCAGCCACAGTATTCGATCCATTTACCGGGTCAGTGGTTGTTAGCATAGGATTCATATCAGGATCCTGGAAAAACCACTCATTAATCGTTCCCCAGCCATCATTTTCAAAGTTATCCTGAATGTTGAGGCTGAGCAATGGCTTTGGATCCGGAGCGCCTTTGAAATACATATAATCCCAATAGTAGGTTTGCTCGCCAGCAACGGCGCCCGTTGTTCCAAAATTAAAAAATATAGAGGCCAGGTTGTAGTTGTTGGCTGGATTTAAAGCTGGGGTTCCTGTTACCGGATTTGCAAAGTTAAAAAACAAGGTATCCCAAGCCATGGCGATTGTAGTGATAGCTTCTGTTTCACAAGTAATACCTGAATTGTTAGCGTCTTCGACTTTCAGTCGCACGGGTACGCCTACTTCCGGAGACCAAACTACTACACCCATGATTGTTTCATCTGTAGTAAATGGTATGGGATCAGCAAATCCAACAGAGCCACCCACGGTAGTTCCTGCCCATAATTCAGCAGTCGCCTGTTTGATGGTTTTCACAATGTTGTTACTGGCATCGTCCGGATCCACAATGATTTCGGAGAAATTTCCACCGAAGTCAGTTAAATCGTAGGCTGCAGTTTGATCGTCGAATGTGACAGGCAAAGTGAGGGTTCCACCCCCGCCGCCTCCGGTATTGTACTCGGGTCCCTGTATATCATCAAAATAAAACGTGTTGGCATTAAAAGTAGCAAAATCAAGAAAAATAACCAACTTGTTGAATACATCTGTAGCTTCTCCAGTAAAATCAAAGTCAAGTTGCACCCATTGATTCGGAGTAGTGATGGATTGCAATCGTTCCACCGGAGCAGCATTACCTTCCAATTTAAAAAGCACATCACACACAATAGGTGAATATACTTTAATGGAGAAAACCGTACCTGTAGTAAAATCAATGGTTCCAGGAAGTACATCAGTGTAAATGTTATCCCACTGAGCCCAATCGGTACGGATAAATTCGGCTACATTGGCACTGGTGTTGATGCCAGTGGAATGTGGATTTGCCATGGGGGTTGGCATGTTAGGCCAGGCCATAAAAACTACATTCTGATTGGCGTCATAGTCGTTGTAGATATACTGGCCATTCAGTCCTGAGGCCAGAAATATCAAAGTCAGAAAGGTGAAAATTTGTTTCATGATGAGAGTTTGGTTTAGTGATAATTATTAATTACTATTAATTGAATTATTCTATTGATTATCTACACTTATCCGCCTGTCTTCCAGGTCTTTTTGCATGACTACACACGTGTTATGATCAATGGTATAGAAATACAATAGGATAGCACACGACATATATAAAATTCCCGGGAAAACCGAGATCATTAATTTAATGCCAGTAAGTGAGGTGGCCGACTGTTCTACGTTGGGTACAAATTGATATAGTGCCAACATCCATCCTGCCAGGGCACCACCGATTCCCCATCCTGCTTTTTGAGCAAAGGTGGCTGCTGAAAACACCAACCCTGTAGATCTACGTCCGTTTTTCCATTCGGAGTAATCAGCTGTATCAGCAATCATCGTCCATAACAAGGGAACAGCAGGAGCATAGGTAAATTTGGCAAGAATATTCAATACATAGATGGTGGTAACATTTTCAGCAGAGGGTAAATACAAAAGGATAAAGAACAATCCTGATATTAATGAGCTGGCTAGGAATACGTTGCGTTTTCCGAATTTTTTAGCCAATGGTTTGGAAAATGGGATTCCAGCTATCAGTGCAATGGTGCCAATCACGTTGAATAGCTGTACACTTTCCTCATCACCCATGTAATATTTAAAGTAATATGCAATGCTAAGGTTCTGCATAGCAAACATAACGAAGGAGATAATCCCAACAAAGAAAAGGATCACCCATGGTTTGTTCTTGAATAAGTTCTTAAGATCTTCTTTAAGGTTTTGCTGTTGATCTTTTGGAGGTTGTACCCGTTCTTTTGTTGTTTTAAAGGTAATCATAAACAAGAAAAAGCTAATCACAGCAAACAAAATCAAGGTATATTGATAACCTTGAGCGCTGTTGCCATTGCCAAAGTACAGAGCCAGAGTGAGTGCTGTTCCTGTAACAATAAACTGACCTATGAACGCGAAAATAAAACGGTATGAATTCAATCCTGCACGTTCGTATGAGTCAGATGTCATGACTGCGCCCAAAGAGGAATAGGGTAAATTGATGGCTGTAAAAACAGTCATCAGCAAAAAGTAGGTTACACCTGCATAAATTACTTTACCGGTGGGCCCCAAATCGGGAGTGGTAAAGGTTAACACGGCCAAAACGCTGTAGGGAATGGCCATCCAGAGAATATAAGGCCGGAATTTACCCCAGCGTGTGTTGGTACGGTCGGCAATAATACCCATCAATGGATCGCTTACCATATCCCAAACACGGGCAATAAGCATGATGGTTCCGGCGGCGGCAGCTGAAATACCAAAGGTGTCGGTATAAAAAATCAGAATCCAAAAACCCACCATATCCCATACAAAATGAGAGGCTGTATCTCCCAGACCATAGCCTACTTTTTCTTTGATCGATAGTTTTGTATCCATACTTTTCATGCTTATTATTTTATCGCATTATATTTTTCCTTTACTACATGGTAGGCTTCTTTCTTATTTCTGTCAATTTCAACAATTCCCCAATATTCTTCATTGGGAGCTCCGTCGTAAGGCACGCCACTGCTGTTCGGCGCCCACCCGCCAGGGTCATGTGCATCTTTATTGCCGGCTTTCCAAAGCTCATCCACAAAGGCAAACAGTGTTACTCCTGAGCAAATATCCAGATGATTAAAAGTGGCCTCTAAAATTTTTCTTGTTGCATCCGCTTGGGCTTTTTCGTTTTCACCTATCTCATAACCATCCTTGGCAATGGTCATATAGCTGTCAGCACCCGCTTCGGAGAGATACATGGGTTTGGTACTGATATCAGACCACTGCGAAAAAATACTTTCAGGGTTATCCCAACGATAAACATTCATTCCCCACACATCGATATTGGGACATACAGCAAGAATCTCTGTTGTGGGTAGTTCTCCATGGGCAGTGGCTACCGGATGATTGGGGTCTGTATGATGTATTTGCTCAGCAGCATTATTTAAGGCAGTATACCAATTTTGAATATTTCCATCAAACCACTCGGGGTGATAATTGTATTCATTCCCCAATTCCCAAAATAAAATCACATCATGATTTTTATATGTGTTTACATAATCGATGCATGTTCCCGACAGGATATCATGCTGACCTTCCTGATTGTAGCCGAACCCTACAATTAGTTTAATTCCGGCTTCATGAATCTCATCAAGCACTGCAATTTCGGTAATGGGTGAATAAACACGTATAGTATTGATTCCAGCTTCTTTCATCAACTCAAGATCCTCTGTCAAGTTGCCAAAATCTCTTTGGTCACTTCCCTTAGGTACAGGATGATAACAAACACCTTTGATGGTATAGGGTTGGTCACTGACAAGGATCTGACGTTCTAAAATGGTAACCTGATCAGCAATCAAATAATTGGCAGATAGCAGAAGTACGAAGGTTGTCAGAACAAAGGTTTTCATATTTTTTATTATGTGCTAGTTGGTACAATAATGGTCTGAATTGCTTTTTCGCTAATTTGAAATACTATATCTTTTTCATCCAATGAAAGATTAATCGTTTTGGCCTCTGAATTCATGTTTAAAATTACCACAGCAATAGATCCATCCGGATTTTCTGCTGCAGTCACCATCAACGAAGCATCTGTATTTTCAAAACCTATCCGAACGGCTCCGGGCCTAATGTATTTACTAAAATGAGCCATGGTGTAATACAAGGGAGTATAATAAACTTCGTCCATTTCGGGATCTACAATAACAGGAGCGACACACCAGTTTTTAAACCAGTTAGGGCCACCTTGTCTGTCTAAAACCATGTTCCAATCTACCCAACCATCAACATGCGAGTTGAGACAGCCGATGATATCGCGTGCGTAGCGGTAAACAGGTACATATTCAGGGTGAAGGTATTTTTGATCTTCAGGTGCCCACGTCCAGCCCCAATCACGCGCTTCTTTACTCCAATACCAAGCGTCATCTTGCCACGCAGGCACTTGTCCATCCACACAGGCTTCGGTCTGTATGATGTGCTTATCAGGCGCCTTTTCGTAAAGATAATCCAATGCTTCAGGGAACCAGTCATAAGTACTCGCATACCAATGCACGGCAAAACCGTCAAAATACTTAGAAGAAGCCGAGTCAGCATAAACGACATCAGCCCATTTAGCTAACTGTTCATCACGGTTTTGATCGTAAGCCAAGATCTTAATTGCCTCTTTGCCGTCCGCTTCCAATTTTGGACCCAAATGGTGTTGTGTAAATGCTACCATTTCCTCAGGAGAATAGTGCATACTTTCCCAGTTATTATTATTCCCTAAAGGCTCATTTTCAACCGTTAAACCCCAGATATAAATCCCCTCAGCTTTGTAAGCATCAATATACTTTGAGAAAAACAAAGCCCACGTGTCATAATATTCTGGCAACAAACGGCCTCCACGCCAATCCTTATTATCTTTCATCCACGGTGGAGCCGTCCACGGTGAGGCAATAATTTTAAACCCTTCAGAAGAAGCGGTCATTGCGTCTTTTATCAGAGGAATTAAATCAGGCTGATCTTCTGCGATACTAAAATTTTCTAAAGCCATATCGTTGGCAACTGGCGCATACGTATAGTTACTCAAAGAAAAATCACAAGAGTTGATATGGGTACGCGTCAGCGAATAGCGAGCACCTTCATCTCCAAAATAAGCTTGTATAATCTTTGCTCTATTTTCTGGACTCAAACGATCTAAAAGATAAGCCGTAGATTCGGTAAACGAGCCACCAAAACCAGTAATGGTCTGAAATTTTTCGTCAGGTTTAAGTTGTATGGTGAGGTCGCCTTCTCCAACAGAAGAAGGAACTAATTTCTCAAGTTGATTCCCATTCGCAGAAGTTTGATATACATCCACCTCTAGTTTGTTTGTATTACAGGCGGTCATAAACATCGTAAATGCCACTATTAAAGCCAAATATATTTGTTTCATTGCATTACGTTTTTATTTTATAATTCACCGCGACGTTCAATCAATTCAGCTTTAATTTCATGCATACGTTTCTCATCCAGATCGTATCCCCACATCACCCATAAGGCTATTCCTGCAGTAAGCACAGGAATTACAATATCGGCGATACGTAGTTGTGTTATTGTTTCCATGGTCTGTGTAGCAGCATTCTGATCAAAACCGACCACTTTCAACACCAACCCACCAAGCACCATGGCCAAAGCCATTCCTAACTTAACCATCCACCAATAGATAGCACCGAAAGTACCTTCTTTGCGTGGCATACCGTTGTTGAGTTCGTCAAGGTCACATACATCCGCAGTCATGCTCATCATCAAGGTGAAAAGCCCACCAATACCAAAGTTCATAAATGGTAAGGGCATGAATAATAACCAAGGATTGCCAGGATCAAAGCCCCACCATTTTAGCGCATAACCAATCATTGATATAGCAGTAGATATGATAAATGCGCGTCGTTTTCCATACTTATTTGAAATACGTGTAACAATAGGAATAACCAATGCTGCACTGATTAATGCTCCAACAGAAGAAAATAAGGGAGGCCAAATACCAGCAGCAGACGCTACACCATCAAACATATAATAAACGATGATAAAGTAACTGAACGACGACACCAATTGATAGCCATTGAAGACCAGGAAAGTAGCACTACAAAGTTTAACAAAGGGCTTGTTTTTAAACATCTTCCCAATGCTTTTCACCAAATCGACTAAGGTTTTCAAAAGAGAGCGCAATTTAATAGGATTAAGTTTTTCCATTTTCCTGGAATCCAATCCTTTACAGAATAACGCAGGCAAAACGCCCAACAGCATACACGCCGCCCCAACAATTATTGACAAGCGCTGCACGCCAATAACTTGAGTGTCAAAAATGTCAGGATCTGCAATAATAATCCAAAACCAAGGTACTATCATCCAAGCCAGTTGACCTATGGTTTGAGACAACCCCATCAGACGCGTACGCTCTGCATAATCCGAGGTCATCTCGTAGCCCAAACCAATGAGAGGTGCCGAAAAGATGGTATTACCAATAATGTAAATGAGAGAAAAAATCAGAAAATACCAGAAATTAAACATCATGGACTGTTCTGCATCCAGTTGCCACAAAACGGCAAATAGGACTCCACTTAGAATGGCTCCAACAAAAATATAAGGACGCCGCCGCCCATATTTCGAACGTGTATTGTCCGAGATATACCCCATAATAGGATCAGTAATAGCATCTAAAATACGAGGTAAGCCTCCTAACAGACCAGCAAGGAAAGGGTCCATGCCAAAGGCAGTGACCAAGAAAAACATAAACACGCCCAAAGCGCCAGGTAATAGGTTATTGACAAGGTTACCTGCACCGAAAGCCATCTTTTGCCCCAAAGGAACAATATCTTTACTTGCTGTTTTATAGTGTGCCATTAATTCTCTAATAATTAGTTTGTAATATGCTGACCAACAGAATTTTCAACCGGGTGATTCTCCAATAAAAACCGAGCTACAGTTTTAGGTTTTCTATCTACCGTATACAATCCCCAATGTTTTTCAGCTCCCATCATGTCGTCAGGATTTCCCTTCCAGTCTTCGTCGAAAGCTTCAAACCAAAAAGTGGTCAAGTTATGCTGGTCAGCCCAATCCATAAACTCCTGATAATATTTCAGTTGTTTGTCCTGAGTAGCTCGATCTCCGAATTCAGATGCAACAGAAGTCCAACCGGCTTCGGTGATAACGATAGGTACATCAGGTATGGCTCGCCGCACTTCCATTAAGTTTGCAATGGAATAGGACAAGCCTTCGTTAATGTCTTTTCCTTCCCAGATAGGATAAATGTGCAGCGACATAAAATCGACTGCCTTGGCCAGTTTCTGACCATGGTCGGCCCACCATTTATAATTATCAGCAACGGTAACCGGTTGATCGATTTCTTTTTTAACCCTTTTCACATAGGAAATAATGGTGTCGGTATCCACTTTATGGTCGTTCCAATCGACCAGTGCTTCGTTGCCCACATTAACTGCTACCACAATGGTAGGGTAGTTATTGGCCAAGCGAATCCCTTTTTTTATTTCCTTGAGGTTCAGTAATTTATTCTCAGCGAGTTCTGTATCCGGAATTGGTTCAGTTAGCCAACTGCACGTGAGATGATTACTTAATTCGGCCTGAAGCCAGATTCCCAACATCACTTTGATATCCAAATTGTTTTCTTTGATTACCCGAAGTATCAATGCCGAATTTTCCCCACTATCGTAGATGCGTATCAATTTAAAACCCATCTCAGAAATCAAATTGAGGTCTTCAAGTATTTCATCGTATGATGGATTCACTGCTCCTTCTCCCCTATCAGGATGCTGTCCGGTTCTAAATCCGGAGTAACAAACCGCTTGGCTTTGGCCGATTAACAACTGTCCGGGCTGCTGTGATAGACCATCTTTTGGATTTGTCGTTTCTCCCATATTTTCTTTGCTTGAACTCGTATTTTGTTGACATGCCAATAATCCCATAAACAAAGCAATTCCAACCAAATGGAGGGTAGTTCTGAGGGCGGTTTTCGTATGATTTATTTTCATGTCTTAATTATTATTAATGGTAAAAAGCCGATTAATATTTCAATTTTTCGTCGATACCCCAAATTCCCCAATAGGGTCCCACATCACCTTCAGAGGCAATTTTCCATGATTCGTCAAAGGAGGAGAAATAAAAAATATCGATATCATCCTCTTGCGACCACTGCTGGGTATTTAAAAAATAGGTCATGGCATTTTTACGCGAAGGTTGCGCACCATGAAACTTTTCGCCTTTGTTGGGCCATCCAGTCTCGGTAATGATCACTTTTTTTCCTTTGGCAGCTTTTTGAGCTCTGGCGTACATGTCTTTCATATACAACAAAGAATACTCAATGGCACATCCTTCCCAAAAGGGATAACAATTGGCAAGAATTACGTCGCATGCTTCAGTAATTTTGGTGCGAAATTCAAATTCATAATAGGCATCTACATAACCTACAGGAATATTGGGTAAAGCGCCCTTAACCCTGTTGATATATCCTAAAAGTTCGTCCTCAGTTAAATCACCTCTGTACATCACTTCGTTTCCTACTACCGCGATATCTACCTGTCCGGCCTGAGCCATTTGAATCAGGTTGGTGACTTCCTGTTCATTGATTTTTTTATCCTTACCCAACCAGGCACCTACCAATGTTTTCAAACCGAACTCCTTGGCGATGGCCGGAATCATTTCGTTACCTTCGGTACATGAAAAAGAACGAATCCATTGGGTATGAGGCTGAATGATTTCCATCCTACGTCGGATTTGCTCTTCACTCAATTGTTCGCCAGGCTGTTGCCCTTCAACATAAGGACTAAAACACAAACCGTGCATGGGTTTTTTAAGTACTTCACGGAATAATTCTGCGAGTTCGTCATGATTTAAACTCAATGCATTTACCCCGGTGAGGGCCATTATTTTTTCTTTGTTGTACGACATTCTATTTCGATTTGATCTTAACTTCAAGTTCTTTTATTCGACCATTTCGGGCAAATATTTGGGCACTTATTTCTTTGCTTAATGCCTTGCCTTCAATTTTTTCAATATTTCCATCTGCATGGGTAATGACGATTTGTTGTCGATCAGCATAGCTGTACACGATGGGTATCTGACAGAAAGTAAATCCCAATTGACCAGGCTGTAATTCAATGGAGAATTGCTTTTTGTCTATGGTATTGATGTTAAATGATTGTTTCTTCTCGAGAATTTCATCCTCATTCAACAAAGCCGGGTTAAAAATCATTTGACCTTGATGAATTTTAACACCCAACTCCCCCCAACGACTGATAACATCTTCTTTAACTTGTCCTGTTAACCCAGGTTGCTTTACACCAGCCCCAAAAGGAGTATGTGAGTATGCGTCAGTTGGAAATGCACCATACAACTCAGGTGATTTATAAAGTCCAATTCCTGCTTTTATTTCGTAATAGTGGGCTTTTAAATGTCCAATTAATTCGGCACTAGCACCTTCCTCCAAAGCTTTTAAATAACACTCCTGTGTAGCCAAAAGCAATTTTGAAACCATGTGCCAATAAATTGAACCCAAGCCTTCGTATCCATAAAAAGTCCCCGACCTGCCGGTAAACGATTTATGATCGAATATTTTTTCGTAGAGCGCTGAAATCTGGTCTTTTTCCAGATGAACTAGTTCTCCGTAAATTTCTGCATCTAGCTTACTCAATGCCAATAGCAACGCATCTACATTTCTAAAAGTTCCCACAAAATGATATCCACCGTTGTTATCAACTTTAATTACAGTAGTATCTTGATTCGCAATAAGTGTTTTGAGCAACTTAGATGATTGAACCGAATCAGCAGGAATATTATTTTTAGCCTCGAAACGAGGTAGTTCCCTATTGGGATACAACATGTAGCTGTATTGATCGGCCCTGAATATTTGGCTTTTCTTCAGCGAATCTAGAACTTCAAGGCTCTCGCTGGTAGTCAATAATCCTGAACTAAGTATGGCCACTTGACCTTCAAGCATTTCGTAAAGATTTCTTATCGAGATCCCTTCTCCTTGAAAAGAAATCAGGTTATAGGCATGGTAAAGACCATCAGGGCGTTTGTTGGCCCGAATGGTATGTTCAACATATTTAAGACTGGTAGAGCAAAAAGTCGATAAGTCGCTAAACGACAATTTTTGTGTCTCCCCCGAAAAGGAATTTTTGTATATCTTTTCTCTGAATTTTTCATGGGCCTGCCCCAATGAATCAGCCATTTTTTTCCGATATTGATCAGAATAACCTGTAATGAGCACACGGATACTATTTCTAAAAATAGCATCTATTTCTTCAAACAAGAGGGCCATTTCTTCAGATACACTTACTTGATCATGAGCTGATTGTTCAAATTGAGCTTCCCAAAATTTCAGGAATCTCCGCAAATAATAAAGGGTTACCATGGAAGTGCCATTCCCCACCAAGGCGTTGTTGGCATCGTTCCATTCGGGACGTTGAGTATTCAGCCAGATACCTGCCTCAGGGATGAAATTGCTAAGTTTAGAAAGTAAGGTGGCCAATATTTTTTCGGTGAGATTTACCTTATAGATTTCATTCCCATTTTGATTTCTCAGCAATCGTGCATCGGCTCCCCAATGATCGACGTCTGCATGGATTTGCTGATGAAGTTCTTCATCAAAAAGCACAGTATCTTTTGGATTCTGAACTATTTCATCGTAAGATTTAATCCTATAAGGGACATTTGCATAGGTAAAAATGGGACGAGATAGCAGATCTTCAAGTTTTCCCGGATGAAATTGTTTCGACAATTCCAATAGTTTTTGCAGGTAGATTATTTGGTGATCGCCCCAATAGCCGATATATGACCAGGGGTCGTGTGGATCAGGAGCTTCCCAATCGATGCCATCGCGCATGATGCGATAGGGATTGTACCCGTCGATGGTGGTTGCATTAACAAACTTGGAAATGATACCTTCCACAAATTCAGGATAGGACAAGCACAAGGCTTCCCAGTTTTGGAAAATATCGCGCCAGTTGCCCTGATAGTTGAATTTAAGCGATCCATCTTCATTCTTAGTTTCAATGGAAAATTGATTCCATGGGCGGCTCGGATCGCCATGTCGACGACTAAAAATCAAGGGCAGGTATTCAGAGGAAATACGTAGCAAGTTCGCGTCTTTCAACTTGTCTGCCATAGCGACCAAATCGATATATGAAATCTGTTCAGGCAATGAATCTAACCAAGCGGCATGCTTTGTGGCTACTTTTTTGTTCATCTGAGCAACATAAGTGGTAAAATCCTTTACTTCCACCGCATAGTTATTCGAAAACACACCACCGCGCATGATGTTATATAACGTGTTTGAGTAATGACGTGCACTGCATAATTTGGTGTTTGTCACCTGAAATCCATCGGCATTCGCCACCATTTTTTTTAAATTGGAAGTGCCTTTGGTAATGTCTTGTTGAATTAGTTCAGGCAAATGATTCGTATGCAGAATAAAGTCTTTAAGATTGCATACCTCTGTACTTCCTAAATTGACTTCAGCAACGGTCATCCAATTTATGTATTCTTTGGCCTTTACATCTAAAACAGCATAAATATGGTATGCGCCTCTTGATGCTTTAATATCCGATTCTTGCTCTACCGAAAGCCCCATCTTAAACCTGTTAACCTGCTTATCGGAAATAAGAATTTTAGTTTCTGATTTAAGACCTACAGACCAAATGGCACTTGCCTTTAATGCTTCACTGGGTTCAGCACGGTCCACCGGAATGGAACTCAACATATACAATCCCAGTGTGGTACCAGCAATAAGTTCATTTTTTTTGTAGGCATCCAGCAGATTGCTGTACTCATTTTGAAAGCCATAGCCAACTCCGTAAGGAAGAATGTTTCGGAGTCCATCCAACACAGATACTTGAGTGGTCAGGTCTCCCAGATTCACCAGATTCGATTTTTTCACAAATCCAAACTGCTCGCTATTGTGCCATCCATAACGAAAACCTAATCCCAGATCATGGTTTATTTCTTCAAAAATCACACTGTTACCAAAAGTACTTTTGTAAATATTGCGGGTGATGGAATAAAACTTGAGCGACTCATCAGTAAAAGGTTCCCACAAAAGGGTGCGATTGTCTTTGGTAACCAAAAATGAAGAAACGCTACCAGTAGTTCCTTTATAGTCATGAATTTTGTCGTCAGTATAGTAAGGAAACAGGGCATTGTCGCGGTCTTTTCTTCCGGCAGTGAGGGCCCCATTGCTCGATATAAACATCCAGTGATCGGAATCACTGACTATGCTCATGAAGAAATCCGGCATTTCGTGGTAATTCTGTATTTGGTAATACGTTTCACCATCCAATTCAACAAAACGACCTGCAATGCCATTGGCACCGGTCATAACCTCGCTGTTTCCGATAAATATTTTTTTATGTTCCATGGAATTTTTCAAGATGGATTAGGATATGTTCTTTTTTTTGTAAAAATGGATTGTAATTCCTCAAGTGTTTTACCCTTGGTTTCTGGCACTTTAGCAATGATAAAAATCAATCCTGCCAAGGCAAACAAACCGTAAATCATAAAAGTAAGAGAGGTTCCCATATTTTCGAGCTCCCATGGGAATACCAGTTGCACAAGAAAACTCACAATAGAGTTGATGAAGCCAACGAATGAAATGGCTACCGCTCTCACTCTGTTAGGAAATAACTCAGAGAAAAGCACCCACATTACAGGCCCAATCGAGATAGCAAATGAAGCTACAAAAGCCAGAATGGCCATTAAAATCAGCATTGAGTTTAGCTGAATGGCCTGAGGAAGAATATCGTTTTTTTGTTGTTTTGTCAACGACAAATTGGTTTCATTTTCAAGTGCAATCAGGAATGCTTCTTCGGTTTGGTATTCATGGTTAAGCATCCCATCCAATGATACGTTATTTAATGTGGTAGCAATACCTTCAACAGCATCTGATTTAATCTGATAAGTGGCTGAGTTAAAGCCATAGGCTAAAACAAACATGGATATTACAATGCCAGTTACCCCGATGAGCAACAACGGTTTTCGGCCAATTTTATCAATAAGCGCCATGGCCACCAAGGTGAATACCAGATTGGCCAGTCCCACATAAATCGCCTGGGTAAAAGCAGCATCTGTTCCTAGTCCCGATTGTTCAAAAATCATGGGAGCATAAAAAAACACGGAGTTAATTCCGGTTAATTGTTGCAAAATGGCCAAAACAACACCAATGATGAGCATGGGTTTTAGTGCCTTTGCAAAAACATCTTTTAGCGAAGCCTTCTCTTTATTCAAGTCATTTTTCAGGCTTAACTTTACGGCTTCCATATCTTGCTGAGCTACTGTTGATCCGACTGCTTTTTGCATGGTAATCAGAGCTTCTTGCTCATGGCCTTTCATAATCAACCAACGCGGACTTCGAGGAACCATAAACAGAGCAAAAAAGTATAACAAGGCAGGCAACAACTCCAACCCCAACATCCAACGCCAGTTAAATTCATCAAACATGAGTGATTGAGCCAGTGAACTCTCAGACTGTCCCCATTGTAGGATAAGATAATTGGTGAAAAACGCTGCCGAGATACCCAACACAATATTTAACTGATTAAATGACACCATGGTTCCCCTGATTTTAGGCGGAGCTATTTCGGCGATGTACATGGGAGCAATAATTAGCGAAGCACCTACACCAAATCCGCCAATCATGCGCGCGATTACCAACAAAATAAAGGTTGGGGCCATAGCCGAGGCAATGGCTGAAATGGCATACATGGAGGCAGCAACCAGCAACAAACGCTTACGACCAAATCGATCGCTAAGAGATCCTGCAAAAATCATGGCAAGCGTAGCAGTTAATGTCAACGAACTCACTGCCCATCCCAACTCAATTTTTGTCAACCCAAATTCGGGCTCGATAAATTTAACCACACCGGAAATAACAGAAGCGTCGAAACCCATTAAAAAGCCACCTAAAGCAACGATTAACGAGATTAATACGACATAGGAATGTTGAGGCTTCATGTCTTATTTTGTTTTTTGATAAATACGTACGTAATCAATTTCCATGGTCTGTGGAAATGCAGTGGTGTCAATTCCTTGCATAGCTCCCCAGGCGCCTCCTACAGCCAGGTTCAGGATCAAGTAAAATGGCTTTTCATAAGGCCATTTCGATTCACCTAGTCCCTCGTTACGATATTGAAAATAAAGGCTATCGTCAATATAACCATGTAGTACATCCGGAGTCCATTCTAAACTATAGGTATGAAATTGTGTGCTCACATCCGGAACCATCATGGTGGCTGTTTGTTGGGTTTGTTTTTGCCATTGGTAGTCCTTAGAATGAGCAGATGCATGAATAACTCCCAAATCATGACCCACGTGCTCCATGATATCAATTTCGCCAATAGCAGGCCAGTTGCCATCGTTAAACGACCAACCACCGGGCATCATCCAAATGGCTGACCAGGTTCCTCTTCCTTCGGGAAGTTTAGCATTCACTTTTACCCGACCATATTTCCAATCGGCGTTAGATATCAAACGAGCTGAAGTAAAATCCTTACCTTCAAACTTTTCATGAATAGCTGTTATCTTCAGCTTTCCATCTTCCACCCAGGCGTTATCTGGTTTAGCAACCGTATATTGTTGAGCCTCAAAGTTACCCCAGCCATCATCATTTCCTTCGGTATCATAACTCCATTTGGCAGAATCAGGTAACCCTACATAATCAAATTCATCTTGCCAAACCAGGTTATATGTTGAGGACTGCTGCTTGGAGTCTTCACCGCCATTACTTTGACCACAATCGCAGCTTGTTAAAACAAATAGGACCAGAAAAAATGATAAAATGATTTTCATGATGAGGTTCGGTCTTTATTTTACTTCCTGATAAACTCGAACATAGTCGATCAACATACTTTGTGGAAAAATGGAGTTATCAATCCCTTGAAGTCCTCCCCACGTTCCACCCACTGCGATGTTTAGAATAAAAAATGCGGGTTTGTTAAAGGGCCAGTTTTCTGCTGTTTTAACAGCTGGAGCGTAAGTGTGAACCACGTTATCAATGTCATCCACATAAAAAACGAGTTTCTCTTCGGTCCAAAGTAATCCATACACATGAAACTCCTCTTCACATGTGGGTAAACTCATGCTACTTCCACTTCCGCTACCTCCACTTCCTGAGGTGGTATGAACGGTTGAATGTACTATATCCGGATCGTATCCAACATATTCCATTATATCCATTTCGCCACAAGCGGGCCATCCAATGCTACTGATATCGTTACCCAACATCCAGATAGCAGGCCAAAGTCCGCGTCCTGCAGGTAATTTGGCACGAATTTCCATTTTGCCATAGGTAAAACTTTGCTTACCTAAAGTAACCATTCGCGATGAAGTATATGAGCCTACCGTGGTGTTGTCGTTTACTTTGCGTGCTGTGATTACCAAGTTACCATCAACCACTTCTGAATTGTTACCATTGGTGTAGTTTTGGAGTTCTTGGTTACCCCATCCGCCAGAACCAGTTTCAAAAGTCCAATTGTTTGAATTTACTGATGACCCATCAAACTCATCTGACCATACCAAGGTTAGGTTTGGAATGTAGTTGGGGTCGTCCTGTAGAATATTTACAAAGTTGCTAAACGAAAAACTATCGGTTCCGATCATTACTATCAGCTCTATTTCATAGTTTCCTTCAAAAGGAAAATAGGCAGTATATTCCATTTCGTTTTCAATGGTCTCATTGCGGTAGTGCCAACTAAACGAATCGTAATGACCTGTTGTGGTATTAACCAGATTTACATAATTAGGATTTTGAGAATCAATTTCCGTGGTAAACGACAATTGCAATTCTGTTGAAGCAATTGTAATGGTCTTGTTGACAGAAGTACTATTCCCATTGTAATCCGTCAAACGTAATGACACTTCATAATCGCCTGCAATGGGATAATATATTTCGTAACTCTCCTTTTTGTTCGTTGTAGTATCGGAGTTGCTGTTACCAAAATTCCAAATCATTGAATAATATTCTCCTTCGGAAGCATTGGTATATTCCACATGATTGTCGTCAGTATAATTATAGGTAAAATCGGCTTTAAAGCCAGAATCATCACTTTTATCGCATCCCCCAAAAAGGGCTAATACGACAATAGAAAGTGCAATAGAGGTTAGTTTCAACCGAAGAAATAATTTTGTGTAATTACTCATTATCATTAATTTAGATATTTTTTAATCATGTGACGCATGTGAATATACAGTCGTCTGGCTTATGTTTTTATCATTGAACAACAAGAAGATTAGGTCTCCAACAGCCGCTGCAACAAGGGAGCTTAAATTCCTTGCTACAACGACTGTCTTCATCGACCAACCAATCAAAACCAAATATTATAAAACCATCCTATTGTTCAGGTTTAACGTTAGTAAAAATATGGTACCAGGCAAACAGAGGTTCGTTGGCCTGTTGGATACGTACTTTTAGGATATTCTCAGTTACTTCAATAATCTCGTATTCACTGGTTCCGGCATAGAATCCCATAAATCCTCCATCAGAGAAATTCATGGTAGTTCCACGATATGCACCAGGAATAGTTGCTATGGAAGCAGACGGACTAAATGATACGTTTTTAACACCCTCAATATCAAATGGATGACTTCCCTCATCGCCCAATCCCAGATCGGCGGCATAAATTCCTTGTATAAAGGCCTCGCCGGTAGGATTAATTTGCTCAAAGGTTAGTTTACCACTTTCGTTGGAGAATACAAGTTCGGTAAGGTAAAGTGAAGATTCAATTTTCTCCCATGGAGCTGCAGCGTACCATGCATGGTAGGTTTCATCACCATTTTCATAAACTTGATCGTTGGGACCTAATCCTAAATGACCTACCTGATCGGCAGCCCAATACCAGGTTTTGGTTCCTCCACCGGTTAAGAATAACTCAGCTTCTTCATCAGCAAACGTAGACGAAACTTCCAATTGAATGGTTTTATTGGAAGAAATACCACCCGTTCCAATGGCAAATACCGTTACATTGTATGAGTTAATTCCGGTAATTGAAAACATGTGACTTACTTTTCCGTCGGCGGCAATTTTGTTGTCCTTACCATCTCCGAACTCAAAATTGTAGGTAATTTCATTATCCGCTGTTGCGATAAAATTAACTATTCCTGATCCGTCCCCATAAGGATTGGCATCATCAAGCCCTACTATTTCGTATGTAATATTCACATTGGTCGGGGCCACCAAATCGCCCATCTCAAATTCGTCTTCCTGACAACTGCTGAACACAAATAGCATTCCTATCAGGATGGGTAATATGTATTTAATCTTTTTCATGTTTGTACTTTTTTCTAGTTTTTAACGAGGATAAATCTCCACCAACCTCCTCCAATATTGATATCCAGAGTCATGCGGTTATTGTCGTCGGAAAGTGAAATGTCGTAGGTAATGGATTCAGGAGCTTCGGTAGGAGTAGTTAGTTCCCCTCCATTGTATGCTTTTGGAATACCCAAATATGCTCCTAATCCGTTGATAGTTACAGTTCCATCAGCATCGTTATAAACGTAAGTAGCAGCATTGGATCCGTCGTGAGGAGCTACAGGAACTCCACATGCATCTCCACCACCTTGCCAGCCTTCAACCCATGTTTCGGTACCCAGTACATTTGAGAATGAACCATCAGAACCAAAAACATATTCATCATCGTAAAAACAAGCACGGGCTTCTACGCCTGCATCGTCAATAGCCCACCATGATATATCTCCATATTCAGGACCAACACCAAGTGAACCGGCTTCAGGAGCCATTTTCCATGTTCCGTCGAGGGGAGATGTAACTACAGTTCCATCCTTTACCAGAATGAATCTCCACCATCCTCCTCCGATGTTGATGTCCAGTGTCATCTCTGTATCATCTTCTGAGAAAGTAATGTCGTAGGTAATGGATGCAGGAGCATCAGCAGGTGTGGTCAATTCTCCGCCATTATAAGCTTTTGGAATACCCAAATAAGCTCCAACACCATTCAATGTAACAGTTCCTGATGCAGCGTCATAAGTATAATCAGCATTGGCAGATCCGTCATGCGGCGCTACAGGAGCTCCACAAGCATCTGTACCACCTTGCCAGCCTTCAACCCAAGTTTCAGCTCCCAATACATTTTTAAAGGAACCATCGGCACCAAAAACATACTCATCATCATAGAAACAAGCTCTGGCTTCGACACCATCAGCGTCGATGGCCCACCAGGAAATATCACCCAATTCAGGTCCTACGCCCAATGATCCGGCTTCAGGTTTCATTTTCCAAGTACCAACAATTCCAGTACTTACAGCGCCACTGGCCTGTTTGATGTCATCAAAATAATAAGTTGCATCATCACCGGGGTTACCAAAATCGAAGAATACAACCACTTTTTGATACGTTTGACTCATGTCGATACCAGAAAAATCAAAAGTTAACTCTTCCCAAGCATTTGAAGTAGTAGTTGTTGCATCTACTTCAGCATTGATGTCGGCATTGTCCAAATTCTCAATTTTAAATTTGACAACAGCACCCATCTTAGGTGACCAAACCTTCATCTTAAATAATTTCTTGGATGTAAAATCGATAGGACTTTCGAGTATAAGTAACGTACCAGCCCAGGTTTCAGCACCAGCTGGTTTAACCGATTGAGCAACTCTTGCACTGCTGTTGATTCCTGAAACATCCGGATTATCAATTACAGATGAAACCACATTTCCAAAATCGCTAAAGGCATAATTTACAGTAAATGACTCAAAATCGATGGGTAGTGTAATAGGATCAGAAGCGTTAGTTATGGTAATGGTTTCGCTGTATTCAGCTGTAGCGGCTCCACCACTTTTAGCCACAACACGAATCACATAATCGCCTGCATCCATGTAGGAATGCAATGCTTCTTCGCCAGGAAGTACATGTGCGGGCTCCTCCCCTGCATCTTCACCAAAATAAATATCCATAATGGTAGCGTAATCAGCTGTAGCAGAAACCGCAATGGTTTTAGGGTTAATCGCGTCAGGAACAATGGAAACCACAAGGTTTTCAGGAGCTTTAAAGGTAACATTGAGCTCTTTTTCCACTTTAGAGGTCAAACCGGTTAAACCGGATGCCGTAATCCCAACGGTAAAAACTCCTTCAGTATAGGTATGTGATATTGCTTCATTTAAGGCATAGGTTGTAGCTTTTTCGTCAGCTACATCGCCAAAGGTGATCAGAAATTCAGTAACACCTTCTGCATTGGGAACAATCGTTACTACTCCGCTATTGTCCTGTGTAATGTCGAAAATGGCATTTACGTTGGTAGGAGCAGTTACATTATCCAATACTTTCAGATTATCGATGTCCTTTTTGCAGGATACTGCAACTACCAGGACAAAGATAAAAACTGCTATGTTTTTTATTATATTCATTGTTTACAAGTTTTGGATTAATAATTTGGATTTTGACTCCAGTTACCGGCTGAAAAATCGATTTCTTCGATCGGAATGGGGAATAACTCGTTTTTACCTTCTACAAATCCTTCAATTTGTCCGGCAGCTCTTCCTGTTCTTACCAAATCGAAAAAGTGGATACCTTCCCCCATGAACTCGACTCTACGCTCATGATAGATGGCATCAGTAAGTGCAGCACCGGCAAAAGTGATGTCGTGGTTATTGTCACCAAAAGCTCTGCGACGAACCATGTTTAGGTATTCCTGTGCTTTAGCATCAGAAATGCCTCCTCTGTTATTGGCTTCGGCAGCCATCAACAATACATCGGCATAACGTATGGCACGGTAATTATTGGGATTGGTCAGGTTCAAGTCATTTTGAGCATTTTCGCTTCGCTTGCGCGGGATGTACTTTCTGTTGAAATATCCGGTATGCTCATTTCCTGTGGTATATTCAGCGCCTGTAGAATCGGCCCAGGCTACAATATCAAGAATGGCAACACCCTTGCGTAGGTCACCTGGTTCAAACTGATCAACAGCTTCCTGAGTAGGTACATTGAAACTAAAACCTGAACTAAAATCAGGACCTACATAACCACGAACACCGCTAAATCCAACGGCTACATTGCCCTCGCTGCATTGCAAACAACCAAAACCAGCACCTTCAGCGTCGGTGTACTGAACCTCAAATACTGATTCTGAACCATTTTCTCCTTCAAACTCGAAAATTGAATTGTAATCATTCACCAACATATATGGCCCTTCGGTGATTACTGTTTCAAGTACGGCAGCCGACTCGGCAAATTTGTTTTGATACAAGTAAACTTTTCCTAACAAAGCCTGAGCAGCACCTTTGGTAGCTCTACCAGCTTGTTCAGGAGAAACAGGTAGTACACTTGCTGCAAATATCAAATCTTCTTCAATGAATGCATATACGTCCTCAACAGGATAACGAGGAATAGTGGTTTCATCACCTAATTTAAAGCGCTCGTCTACTTTAAATGGTATAGCACCAAACCATTTTACCAATTCAAAATTGTAGTAGGCTCTCAAGAAACGAACTTCACCAATCATGGATTCTTTTCCTTCAAATTCAATCTTGTCCTTAAATTCCATGAAATAATTGGCACGTTGAACACCGGCAAACATCCAATCCCAAATATCCTTTAAATTGCTGTTGGTAGGGGTTTGTATCATGTCATCAACTTGTTGCCAACCAATAACATCTGTTGGACTCTCTCCACCACAGAGGGTGTTATTCGAAGCGATCTCGCCCAGAATAGCATTGGCGTAAGTAGTTTGAAGTAAATCATAAGAAGCAACCAGAGCTAAATAATAGTCATCAGCCGAGTTGAAGTAGTTTTCCGAATCGATGGAATATTCAGGGGAAATCTCAACAAATTTATCACTACATGAAAAAATGAAGAGCGAAACGGACAAAAAGCCCATGAATATAATTTTATTAAAAGTGTATTTTTTCATTTTTCAGGTTTTAAATGTTGATATTAAATCCAAACCAGTATGTTCTCGAAGCAGGATAAAATCCGGAATCGAAACCAGAGCCAATAGGCGAACCGTTTGAAGCGGCAGGATCAAAACCAGTATACTTGGTAAGAGTAAACAGGTTGTTAACGGCTACGTAGAAACGAACATTTTTTACGTGGATTTTTTGGGTAATCGACTCAGGAATTTTATATCCCAATGAAATCCGTTGTAATCTCAGGTACGATCCGTCTTCCACATAGTATTCTGAGAAAATATTATTCGCTGTAGCAGCAGTAGTCACACGAGGAACAGTATTGCTGGTTCCCGGACCTGTCCACCTTTCGAGGGTTGTGGAAAGTCGGTTAACATTGGGTTGTGAACGCTCGTAGTTACGTACAATATCGTTGCCAATGCTTGCAAAAGCGTAAGCCACAAAGTCGAAGTTTTTATAGTTCAACGACAGATTAAATCCCATGAGTAAATCCGGAATAGGATCACCAATATAGGTACGGTCGTCCGAATTAAGCACGCCATCGCCATTGACATCCACAAAGCGAATATCTCCTGGTGAGGCTTCAGCTCCCAAAGCTGTTTGTGAAGGATGTGCGTCAACTTCTTCTTGGGTTTGAAACAATCCATCTGTTTTATATCCGTAAAAATATCCAATGGGCTGACCCACTTCCATGCGCGCTGGCATAGGTTGACCAACACCAAAGCTTCCTCCCTCAACAAAGCCAGTTCCATTGTTCACCTTAAGTACTTCATTTTTGAGTGCGGTGACATTGTAGTTTAACCTGAAGGTTACATCTCTGCTTATGTTTCCACGATATCCTATAGAAAACTCAACTCCACTGTTACGAACGGTTCCTGCATTTACGGTAGGTCCGCTGGCTCCAGGAGCAGAAGTGCCTAAGATACCAGAAACGGGTACACTACTGATGAGTAAGTCCTTGGTTGTTTTATTAAAATAGTCGGTAGTAATTTCAATTTTGTTCTCCAAAAAAGACAAATCAAATCCAGCGTCAAATTGCTCTGATTGTTCCCATTTGATATTTGGATTGGGAGCAGCTCCAACAGCGACACCCGTAACAAGCTCACCATTCAGGACATAAACACCCTCACCGTTAAGTTGTGAAATATACTGATAGTCGCCAATTTTATCGGAACCAAGCAGTCCATAACTCATCCTGAGTTTAATCAAATCGATCTTATCATAGTCTTTCATGAATCCTTCATCGGAAATAATCCAACCCAAGGTGGCAGATGGGAAATAGGCTACTGCGTTTTCAGGACCAAATTTAGTCGATCCGTCACGGCGCAACATAGCAGACATAAGGTACTTGCCTCTATAGTCGTACTGAGCACGGGCAAAATAGGATAACCTGCGCTGGTCGTAGGTCCAGCTTCCAGTGGCTTTAGAAGTATTTAACCCATTGGCCAGTCCTATATCAGCATATTCCCAAGAGTTGTTCGGAACATCAAAACCTGTTGCGTTCAAATTGTTTCCCCATGTTTTGAAAACTGTAGTTCCCACAGTTCCTGTTATATGATGGACATCGTTTAAGGTATTGTCGTAGTTTACAAAAGCGTCAAAAGTATAGTCGTTGTAGTTGTCCTTGCTTTGATACACGCTGCTTCTGGTAACGTCGAATACTTTTCCACCATAATCCACAATTTTGGAAAACGATTTGTAGTTGGTATAGGCAGAATTGAATCCGATTCGCGCAGTTGCACTGAAATGAGAAGCAAAATTTGCCGTCAAACCAAAATTACCATTTAACTTATTCATGTTGTATGAATTGTAGGTATTGGCAATTTGTTGTAGAGGATTAATAATTTCAATTCCCAAATTTGATGGAGCTAAATAATAATCCCCATTTTCCTGATAAATAGGAACTGTAGAAGGCATGTTGACTGCATTGAACAACACAGAACCTAATCCAAAGTCATTGAATGAGGTTCGATTGATATAACTATACAGCAAACTAGAATTAAACTTGAGCCATTTAGTTAGGTCAGCACCCATACTCAATCGTGCGGTTGTTCTATCGTACTCTCCTTTTTCGTCACCAATAATGCCCTGCTGACGCAAATCTGAAGCACTCAAAGAATAATTCATACTCTCTGACCCACCTGAAATACTAAAATTGTTGTCGAAAACAGGAGTTGATGAAAATAATGCATCCTGCCAATCAGTTCCTTTTCCCATCCCAGAAATATCAGGAAAAGGTAAGGCCTCGCCGTTGGCAGCATAACTCTCGTTTAGAATTACTGCATATTCAGTTGCATTGAGCAATGGCAACATCCGGGTAGTTTCTTGAATTCCGGTTGAGCTGTTTACGCTAACAGTTGTAGGTGTATTTCTTTTTCCGGATTTGGTTGTAACCAAAATAACTCCATTGGCACCTACAGTTCCATAAATAGCAGCCTGGGCATCTTTCAATACGGTTATGGTCTCGATGTCATTGGGATTTAACGTGTTTAAATCACCTTGGTAACCATCAATAATAACAACTGGAGACGCATCACCGTTGGTTGAAATACCACGAATCCGAATATTGATACCCGATCCCGGAGAACCCGATTGTTCGGTGATACTGACTCCGGAAACAGTTCCCTGTAGGGCCTGCTCCGCTTTCATCGGATTAAGCTTGGTAATGGTTTTTGAATCTACCACAGAAACAGCTCCTGTAAGGTCTTTCTTTTTAACTGTTCCATAACCAATAACCACAACTTCGTTGAGCAACGAAATGTCGGGGTCTAATGTTACATCAAGTACCACCTGAGCAGACTCGAGGGTTATTTCTTGGGTTTTCATCCCCACATAGGAGAAAACCATCACTGACTCAACGGGTACATTGTTAAGGACGTACATTCCGTCAAAATCGGTCGTGGTGCCGTTTGTTGTTCCTTTTACCCAGACGGTAACACCTGGTATTGGAAGGTTATCATCTGAAGAGATGACTACACCCCGAACAGAGGTTCCTTGTGCATTGGTCTGCCAAGGAATCAACAGCAACATAAAAAGTAGAATAGAGTAACACTTTGTCATGAGCATGAAGTTTTAAACATGAATTAATTTAAATCGTTTGCGAAAAATTTAATTTCAGAGCAAAGAAAACATCATAAATAGGCGAAGTCAATTAATTGGTTGCATCAAAAATACAACATGGTCATGTTTTTACTACATCAATAATACATCAACACCATTTTTTGGCATTGATATTCAGCTTATTAAATCACAATCTACGACTCATCACAAAAAACACAACTAAAGATGCGGATTGAGCTTGTATTGATTCTATTAAAAGGAGAGTATAAAATCGGTCAGGTTTTCATCACGACTCAGGTCGAACTTTTTACGCAATCGATAACGACTTATTTCAACACCACGCGTGGAAATATTCATCAAAACGGCTATTTCCTTGCTCGAGATATTCATGCGTAAATAGGCACACAGTTTCAATTCTCGTGGTGTTAGCAATGGATATGCACTCTTAATTCTGGTTAAAAAGGCCTCGTGTACACTTTCGAAATGGGTTTCGAAAATTTTCCATTGATTCTCATTTTCGATTTCCTTATTTATTCTCTTAATGAGATGTTGGATAGGATAACTCTGATGATTATCCAACGATTTGGAAATTTTATTAAGCTCGTTTTTAATGCTGATCATGGTTTCATTCTTGTGCAAGGTGTTCATGGTAGAATTGGCCAATTCCTTATCCTTTTTCAGCATTTCTTCACGTAGCTTATCATTTCTTAATTTAATCACTTGTTTTTCGGCCTCCAATGCTTCCCTTTGCATGGCTTCTTCCTTTTTACGGAATATTTCTTTTTGATGTTCTGCCGCACGTTTTTTTGTTTTGTCAAACCGAATAATGAGCCATTTTACCCCTCCAACCAAGGCTACTAGTGAAAGAAGAATATAAACGATAAAGGCCCAAACGGTCCTTTGCCACGGAGGTAAAACTGTAAATCCAATACTCACCGGATCACTTGTGGTACCATAAATATTTTTTGCTTTTACACTAAATGTGTATTTGCCTTCTTCTAGATTAGTAAACTCACGACTCTGTCGCGGATGCCAATCGCTCCATTTTTTTTCAAACCCTTCAAGTTTTGTTGAAAACAACATTTTATCTGAGTTTTCAAAATCGTTGGCACAAAAACTAAAAACTGCTCCATTGTTATTAAATGAGAGGATGGTATTTGTCTGCGAAAATGTATTATTGATTTGTAAAAGGGTGTCCGGATAAAAAGTTTGCATGGTGCGTAAATAGGCTTTAAAAGGATACAAATATGACTTTTTAAAAGCCGGATTGTAGTGAACAAAGCCCTTTTCAGTTCCAAAAATTACATTTTCTTTATCGTAAGGATATACAAACTCAAACCCATTGACAAAACTCCCTTTTAACTGCCTAAAAGGAAGATCAATATTGTTGAAGGTGCCATCTTCTTGTTTACGCAATACACCTGCTTGATTATTTGCAAAATACCACAAATTACCTGCTGCATCCTCTCTAAGACCACTAATCGGCAGCCCTTGCATATAAGTTGTAAATTGAGACATTACCTCAAAGGTGTTCGACGACTTATTGAATTTATAGGTTTTATCTCCACTATTAAACAATATACCAAAGCTTGTACTGGTCATATTAACTGCATAATCATCCAATGTACTATTTTCACTATTATAAAAATCGACGTTGACAATGCTATCCATGGTTGCATTTAACCACAAATGAAAAACGCCTTTTAATCCATGAGCCATCCAAAGAGTTCCGTCGGTATCCATCGCCAAGCTTCGTGATGATTCCGAAAATCCTGCAATTCGTCTCTGATATACCCATTGTCCTTGAATTCGTTCAAAAAGGGTAAGGCCTGAATATGTTCCACCGATAATTTTGTTGGTATCCGAAGGAATCTTCAGATACGTCCAGCCTCCAGCCACATCGCTGATTTTAGTGGCCGATTGGCCTTTGATTAAAAAAGTACCACTGTTATGACCACAAAATACTTCTTCTCCCATAGGCACCAAAGACCATACCTGCCCCTGCGTGGCTTCGATCACTTGAAAAGACCGCGATTGTGGAAATCCATTTCGGAGATCATTCCAGTTCATGGCAAAAAGTCCCTGATTGGTCCCCAAATAGAGTATGCCATCACGCATCAGAGCTGTGTAGCCTGTACTTAATCCATAATTATATGATAATTTTGTGAGTGGAGAATTAATTTCAACATAATCAATTCCATGGTCGGTTCCTAACCATAAATTATTGTACTGATCCTTTTGAACACATAAAATGGTGTTGTTTTGCAAACCATCCTTCCAGGTAAGCTCCTGAATTGGATTGCCATTCAAATCACTTATTAAAAGACCATTTTGAATGGTTCCAAAAGCCAACTCGGTTTCACTCAATCGGATTGCACTGTAAATTTGTTCCTCTTTTAATAAGGAGTTCACCTGCGACTTCCATTCGGTGAGGGTATTTCCATCATAAAGAAAAATGCCATTGGAGGCAGTGGCAATCATTAATTTATTTTTGTAGGCCAATACTGACCACAACTCAAGTCCTTTAAGCTCATCCAAGCCAATCAACGGAAAAAGTTCCCCCATCGAATAACGCATCAATCCTTTACTTAAGTCGTTAACGTAGTACTCGCCATTGACTAGAAATGAAAAATGAAAGGACGTTGGGGCTTTTATTACCTTGATTTGATTATCTTTATACAACATTATCTGTGAATAGGATTGGAATATCACACCATCCGGATGTTCAAATATTTTCCATATTTCCCCAAAATCTCTGTCCTTTTCAGGAACTAGTGAAAGTATACTTGTAAAGTGGGCTCCTCCCATTTCGCCAAGCTGATAGAATCCAATTTCATTAAAGCCCCCTGAATAAAGTACATCTTCAGTTCCTTTACAAATGGCCCTTACAATGCTGTTGTTAGGCAATGGAAAAATAGTCCAGTTGGTACCATCATATTCCATCAATCCATTGTTGTTACCAAAATACATCATGCCATTGTTGCCTTGCACAATTGACCACGTTTGAAACCCCCCACCGTAATCTGAACGCTCAAAATTAGTAACAAAAGGAGTTCCCAAATTTTGAGTATGTACTAAAGAAACCATAGATAGCAGTATGACTATCAGTATACTTATACGAGATATAAAATAAATTGCTTTTGACATGATAGGTACAAAGCTAATCATTTAGTTGAAAAGCCTCACGTATATGATGTTTTTATTCTTGGTTGTATAGCTACGCAATACCGAGCTACATTTTATCATGCGTCGATTGTGCTAACTATATCGCAATGCCTTGGCGGGAGAAATATGTGTAATCGTAAAGGCAGGGATAATCAATACGATCAAGGTAACGAGCAATGCACCTGCATTGAGCAGTATAAATGACATAACCGATAATTCAACAGGTACATAATCAATATAATATGATTCGGCGGCAAGCTTGATAACTTTAAAATAATCCTGTAATAGGATGAGTGCTAATCCGGCTAAATTGCCCCAAAACATACCACGGAGAATTATTTTGCTTGCTTTAATCAGGAAAACCATCCGGATAGTCCCATTCGACATACCCAGTGCTTTTAGTATTCCTACCATGTTGGTTCGTTCGATAATTATTATTAACAAAGTGGAAACCAGAGTAATAGAGGCAACCAGAATAAGTAAGGACAGAATAACCACCACATTCATGTCCAATAACTCGAGCCAATTGAATATTTGTGGATAAGCATCTAAAACCGTAACAATATTGAGGTTATAAGGTATTTGACGGTACATTTCATACGCTGTCTCACGCATGTGCTGTGGCTCATTCAAATTGATTTCGATAGCTCCTACCTGATTTTGATTCCATCCATTGAGTTTTTGTATATGTCTTAAGTCTCCAATTAAATAGGTGTTATCAAACTCTTCCAAACTGGTGTTGTATATCCCGCTCACGTTGAGTTTTCGACCCCTGGGTTGCGCATTGTTTTCTTCAACAAACCAAATCCGAACTCCGTCCCCCAACTTGATATTCAGCTTATTGGCCACTTTGCTCGAGATAAGCACTTCATCTGTTTTTTCTGCCTGGTTGAAATCAGGATAATGACCTTGTACCAATGCGCTAATCAGAAAAAGTGAATCATAATCAGAACCAATTCCCTTAAAAACAACGCCTTGTATTTGATCGTCTGTTTTAATGACACCTGCTTTACGCCCTGAAAATTGAATGTGTGCTACCTTGGGGTTACTTCGTAAATTATTCACAAAAGCTGTTTGGGTATCCACCGGAGATCCTTCTAACGATTCGTTGTTGTCGAAAGGTACAATTTGCAGATGTGAGGTAAAGCCAGTAACTTTGTCGCTGATGCTATGCTGAAAGCCAACAACAATGGCCACACTAATTAGCATGAACATCACACCCAGTGTAATGCTAATCACTGAAATGCGGATTACAGGACGCGAAAGGTTATCTGCATCCTTGGCGGAAATGCGTTGGGCGATGAAGTATGAAATTGATGAAGCCATATTGGGTACAAATTTAACAAAACCGTAGTTATATGAAGGGGTTCCAAAGATTGACCTTGTTTTTATTTCTTTTGGTATCTATTTATACGAATGGATGCGCACAATCTCCTGTTTTACTCGTGGATTACAATGATGTAACTACCGGAGCGCAACAACCCGAAGCTTACCGTGAACTCCTCAACAATCGATCCATCGCTTTGGTGGCCAATCAGGCTTCCTTGGTTGGAGAGGTTCATTTGGTCGATACGCTATTAAGCATGGGAATAAATATTAAAAAAATATTCTGTCCTGAACATGGATTTCGGGGAACCGCTGATGCCGGGGAGCTAATTGATGACAAAACAGATCCCATAACAGGTATTCCCATTGTTTCATTGTATGGGAAACACAAAAAACCCACACAAGGGGATTTGACCGGTGTGGAGGTGGTGGTGTTCGATTTGCAGGATGTTGGGGTTCGTTTTTATACATATGTGAGTACCATGACCTATGTAATGGAGGCTTGTGCCGAAAATGGGGTGTCCATGATTATTCTCGACCGGCCCAACCCCAATGGATTTTTAATTGATGGCCCTATTCTGGACACCAATTACCGCTCCTTTGTTGGCTTACACATGATTCCCATTGCCCATGGCATGACCTTGGGCGAATATGCCCAAATGGTCAAGGGTGAAAAATGGATAAAACAGTCAGAACAACTTAATCTCAAAGTCATTCCCATTAAAAAATACACCCACAACATGTTGGTTAAACTGGCCACAAAACCAAGTCCCAACCTGCCTACTTGGCAATCTGTTTACCTTTATCCATCACTTTGTTTGTTTGAAGGAACAAAGGTGAGTATTGGACGGGGCACCCTTTTTCCTTTTCAAGTATACGGGAGTCCTGACGCGAGCCTTGGAAGCTTTGCCTTTACACCCGAGTCTATTCCGGGGATGAGTAATCATCCTAAACATGAAGGGTTAACTTGTTTCGGACAAAATCTGACTGGTTTTGCCGAAAACTATAAAAAAAATGATCCCCAAATCAACCTTGACTGGTTGTTATCCACCTACCAGATGTCATCTGACAGGGAGAATTTCTTTACCAACTATTTTGATACACTTGCGGGAAGTGACAAACTGAGAAAGCAAATTATTATGGGTTGGACAACAGATCAAATCAGAGAAAGCTGGCAACCTGATCTTACAAAATTCAAAAAAATAAGAAAGAAGTATTTAATCTATCCCTAAGGTGCTTTTTGATGTGAACTAAAAGGGTTAAATACCAATCACCAGGCTCAACATGATGTGAAAATATGATACAGTTCTGTGTGAATACTCCAAACCATGACTTGTCTGGAAAGGAAAGGACATTTTCTTACTTTGGAATTCGCCATCAAGTTTAAAGCCAATACCACGGGCGAATAGATACTGTATTCCAACTCCTGGAATCACCACAACAGCATCGTTTCTTGATGAGGTTATTTCGTAGTAAGTAGGACCTACCAGGTAATATTGAGTTCGGTACAATTGATAGGGTGTGTGACACCGCATAAAGCCAGCGAGTAGTTTCCCGTGGACGGTAAAACCGGTGGAAAGTTCATATTTCCCATATATTCCGGCACTTAGCGTAGTTGTTCTGAATGATTCAGAGCGGACAGAAAGTTCCTCCAGAAACGGATCCGCAATAAACTTTTCTTCAGTTAATGCTGTTACATCCAAAGGATTGTTATTGACATTCGCTTCAACTCCAACTCCCAAATTCGAATGAAAGAACCAAATTGCCTCTGCACCAAAACTAACTCCCGGCTTAGCGAAGCTATCTTTATTGAGCGAAGTACCGGCAAATGACCCAACAGGCAACGAAATTCCACTGTTCAGGCTGACAAAGATTTGATGTTGCGCTGATAATCCTAAATTTAGAGCACTAAATATCAGGGTAATGATGGAAATAAAGACCTTGCTTCTACACCTCATTCTATTAACATTTTAAGTGCGTAAAGCTAGCATTTCCCTTGCATTTTATTAGCCAAGTAAACATGAAAAAATATAGCCTTTTCGGTATTGGTATAAACTATTGAACTCCTAAAGCTTGTTTTGTTTAGATTTGCAAATTATAATGATTCTAAATAACACTTTATGTCTTTACATCAAAACGAACTAATTCACGAATCCAGTCCTTATCTAATCCAACATGCCCGAAACCCTGTCCATTGGCTACCTTGGGGCGAGAAAGCCCTATCAAGAGCCAAACAGGAAAACAAGTTATTGTTGATATCCATCGGATATTCAGCATGTCATTGGTGTCATGTGATGGAGCACGAAAGTTTTGAAAAAGAAGAGGTGGCTGCGGTGATGAACGCACATTTTGTTTGTGTAAAAGTAGATCGTGAGGAGCGCCCCGATGTGGATCAGGTATACATGAATGCTATTCAGCTAATGAATGGAAACGGGGGGTGGCCATTAAACATAGTAGCGCTTCCGGATGGAAGGCCTTTGTGGGGAGGCACCTATGTTCCGAAAAACCGCTGGATAGGTATTTTGGAACAGCTATCCGGTGTTTATCAGCAAAAACCAGCCGAAGTTGAAGCTTATGCTGAGGAAATCTCTCAAGGGATGAAACAGTTTGAACCCCGCATCACTCCTACTCCATTGGAAAAAATTGAATCGAAATTTATAAAGGAAATTGTCGAAAAATGGGCTGTTTCATTTGACACAACTTATGGAGGTGAACAGCGGGCACCTAAATTTCCATTGCCTGCCAACCTCCATTTTCTTTTGGAATATGGATGGATAAACCAGGATCAACAAATACTTGATCATGTGCAGCTAACGCTAGACAGAATGGCTTTTGGGGGCATTTATGATCAACTAGAGGGAGGTTTTGCCCGCTATTCAACTGATGCCCGATGGCATGTCCCTCATTTCGAAAAAATGCTTTATGACAATGCACAGCTGGTAAGTCTTTATGCATTGGCTTACCGGGCTTATGGATTTAAACGTTATTCAAAGGTTGTTGAGCAAACCCTGGAATTTGTCAAAACAAGGTTATTGTCGCCAGAGGGCTGTCTCTATTCTGCCCTTGATGCAGATAGCGAAGGCGTGGAAGGAAAGTTTTATGTTTGGACGGAAACAGAATTAAAATCATTGCTTGGCAACGACTTTGATCTTTTTGCAAATTATTATAATGTTAATCCCACCGGGCATTGGGAG
>JBFHGX010000011.1:0-48545 GCA_041582875.1 Bacteroidales bacterium
GATGCTTTAGCATTGTTAAACAAGCTACTAACAGCAAGCGACGGCATCCGATTTATCATTAATTTTCAGCAGTTACTCCACAAAAATCATGAGTTAAAAAAGCGACATCCTGGTGACCCCTTAGTACTGCATCAATTATCAAAAGCGTTGGAGGTTACTGCTTCACTCAAAAGAATACTTGAGCAAAATAAAGAACAAATCAGCCTTAAAACTGCTGAGAAAATCCTCTTACAATTCATACGGAGGGCACAGGTTCATCTGATTGGCGAACCCCTTGAAGGCATTCAAATCATGGGATTGCTTGAGACCAGAAGCCTCGATTTTGATCGCATTTTATTCCTCTCTTGTAACGAAGGATTTCTGCCTGCGAGCGATCAAATGGAAACGTTTATCCCGTTTGACGTACGGCATCAATTCAATATGCCTTTACCCAAGGATGGCCAAGACGTTACTGCATATCATTTCTATCGGCTTTTGCAAAGGGTTAAACACATCACCTATGTCTACAACTCTAGCACGGCAGGTCTAGGGTCGAATGATGAAAGCAGGTTTTTACTTCAACTCGAAAATGAGCTGGCAACCAGAAATCCACATATACAAATCCGACGCAAACAACTCAATTTGGCTGTCGACACACACCTACATCAAAACACTATCGAAGTTAATAAAACTGAAACAATTCTCTCCAATTTGCGTGAAAAAGGAGAACGGGGATTCTCTCCATCAGCACTCAACACCTTTATAATTTGTCCGTTAAGATTTTATTACCGCTATGCTTTGTCGGTTTGGCCCGAAGATAAACTCGAACAATCAATGGAAAGCGATACATTTGGAAGCATTGTTCACGGAGCACTCGAAAATATATACAAACCACTGGAAGGCAAAGCAATCGACCCTACTTTTTTAAAAGAAAGATTAAAGTTAAGTTCGATTTTTCTGGAAGCTGAATACCAAAAATTTTTCAAAGGAACCACTCCTATCAAAGGTAAAAATTTGTTATTGATGGAGGTATCTAAAAACATGGTAAATCAAACCATTTTAAACGATTGCCGTACCCTTGAGGCAGAACCCCGATTGCTTATTAGCGTTGAAAAAAAGGTGCAAACCAACATTGAAACAATACATGGTAGGATAAGACTAGAGGGAACCATCGATCGGGTCGACAAATTGCTTTACGGAAATCAAGTAAGAGTCGTTGATTATAAAACAGGACGTGTACTTCCCAAAAATCTGAAAGTAGACGCACTGGAGTCATTGGTTACAAATCCTGAATTAGCCAAGGCATTTCAGCTCATGCAATACGCTTTGATGTTCTACGAGGAAAACTTGCAGTTTACTGACATTATCGCTGGAAACATCAGTTTAAGAAACCTTTCACAAGGATTTGTGGGTCCGATATTCGCCGACACAACAATACTATCAGAAAACTTGCCCCAATTTAAAATATTACTGACCAATTTGCTAGAACAAATCATGGACCCTGAATTATCCTTTAAACAAACAGAAGACCCGGAAGCTTGTCGTTATTGTGATTACCGTCAAATATGCAATAGAAACTAGCTTAACACCTAGAAATACCTGAAATAAACCACAGAATGACAAATAGAAGGTCCGCAGGTTTTAATTGTTTGCAAAAAAAACTATTTTTGCTAGAAGATAATTAGAAAGCTCATAATTAATCATATTGTATGGACCATAATCAGTTTAAGATTCTTTTGGTGGATGACCGCCCGGAGAACCTGATCACCCTTGAAAGCATTCTTGAAAGCCCAGAATTAGATATTCACAAAGCCGGATCGGGAAACGAAGCATTAGGATTATTACTTGAACATAATTTTGCACTGGTATTACTCGATGTTCAAATGCCGGGAATGGATGGTTTCGAAACGGCTGAAATTATGCGGGCAAATGAGCGAACCAAACATGTCCCCATTATCTTTGTAACTGCTATCAACAAACAACGAAAACATATCTTTCAGGGATATCAATCGGGTGCGGTAGATTACCTCTATAAACCGCTCGATTTAGAAATCTTGAAAAACAAAGTCAAAGCATTCATTGAGTTTTTCAGGCACCGTCAGGCGCTTGAAAGAACAACACAACAACTGGCAAAAACGGTTGAAGAACTAAAATTAGCAAAAGTCCAAGCTGAACAGGCTACAGTTACCAAAAGTATGTTTCTGGCCTCCATGAGTCATGAAATTCGCACTCCCCTTAACGGGATTATTGGTATGGCAGATCTGGGTTTGATGGATGACGATTTAAGTCCTCTACAAAAAGAACGGCTCGATGACATTAAAAATTCCGGCGAAACCTTACTCGAAATCATCAACGATATTCTGGATATTTCTAAAATTGAAGCCGATAAACTGGAACTGGAAGAAATAGAATTTAGCTTGCGTGATTTGGTTGAGAAGATATTTAACACAATAAGCATCAAAGCACTCGAAGAAAACAACGAACTCATTTGTGATATCGACCATGATTTACCAGACATCATTATAGGGGATCCGCTGCGGCTAAAACAAATTTTACTCAATCTGTTAAACAACGCCGTAAAATTCACTGAAGAAGGAACGGTAAGACTGAATATAAGACTTTTAGACAGTATCGAAGAACAGATTAGAATTGAATTCAGTGTTGAGGATACCGGCATTGGTATTTCTGAAGAAGCAATGAACCAACTTTTCAAAACCTACAGTCAGGCTGAAGCTTCTACAACCCGAACCCATGGTGGAACAGGACTAGGATTGAACATTGCTCAAAACCTGGTTTCCATGATGGGTGGTAAAATTACGGCTGAAAGTGAAAAAGGAAAAGGCAGCATATTCAAATTTACCCTAAACATGATCATGGGAAGCCTGGACGAAAAGTATAACAAATTAAATATCTCACCTTCAGTAGAAGAACACCGCATTCTTGTTATCGACTCACACAAAGATGCAGGAGAAGTTTTGTGTAAAATTCTTACGGGACTCCATTTTAAAAATGACCATGCCACCACACTTACCAGTGCTTTTTCTCTAATTGAAAAGAATAATTATACTGTAATATTTATTGACTTTGAACTGGAAGATATAACTGGAGACCAAGTTGCAGAGCAACTCAACAAACGCTTTCCTGATAAAAACCTTAACTTGGTATTTCTATCACAGGTAAAAGCTTCCATTATGGTGGACAAGCTAAGGAAAACTGAGAAATACGACTTCATTACCAAACCGATTCTCCAAACAAAAATCCAGAACATCTTCGAGAAAAAATTTGGTAAAAAAAAGAACCAGCCAGTTAAGTTAAAAGAATCGAAAAAAGATAAAGAAAGTGTTCATGACACAACACCACTGCAAATACTCGTAGCCGAAGATCAAATTATTAACCGAAAAATAGTGGTTCAATTGCTTGAGAAAAAAGGATATGAGGTTACAACAGTTGAAAACGGACAACTTGCTATCGATGCTTTTACAGCAAACCCACAAGGATTTGACATGATCCTCATGGACGTTCAGATGCCCGAAGTAGATGGTTACACTGCTACAGAAAAAATCAGGGAATTTGAGTCGAAACATGGCGGTCATATCTCAATTATCGCCATGACAGCCTTTGCTATGGTTGGCGACAAAGAAAAGTGTTTGGCGGTAGGAATGGATTATTATGTATCAAAACCCATCAGCCCCGACGAATTATATGCCACTGTTGTTAAGTTCTCTCAACGCGTTATCAACTAACATCATGCGAAATTTTAAAAATGAAAAAAAACGACTTTGTAAACTATAACGAAGCCACTTCTTGGCAAAAGCTAAAACACTCTATTCTGTCGTGGCGTTATATTGGCGTCGGAAAATCACTTCTGATCTGGTTTATCGCCATTTCAATTGTGCCATTGGCTTCCCTAAGCTACATCAATTATTTAACTGCTTACCAAGGACTTACCATTGTTAGCACCAAATCCTTGAATTCCACATCACAACTACGTCTTGAATATATCAACACTTACTTTGTTAGTGCAGTCGATTTACTTGAAATCACCAATTCTTCTCCCTCACGACTACAGGTATTTCAGGAATTGGAAAGCCAGTTCAAACAAAGTGGTATGCAACCCACTGATTTTATAAAAACTGAAATCTGGCAAGACATTTCCTCTAAACTTCGAAAGGAATTTATACAACCACTGAAAGAAAATAACCTGTATAATTTTCTTTTTATCGATAATGAGGGCAATGTGCTTTTCTCAGTAAAAAATGAAACTATTCTGGGTAAAAATATTTACGATGACAACCTGAGCAACAGCCTATTAAGTCAAACCACCCGAAAGTCCATCGAAACTGATCAAATCCTTTTCAGTGACCTTGAAGAATTCCGTCCCAGTTATCGAAATATTGCAGGTTTTTTCACCATGCCGGTAAAATCATCTACCAACGAAATTTTCGGAACCATGGCACTACAAATCACCATGGACGGGATAAACCAAATGATTCAACAACAATCCGGGTACGGTGAAACAGGACAGGCATATCTCATTGGCACTGATTTTTACTTGAGATCCATCCCCCGATTTGGAGATAAATCCGATATCCTCAAGATAAAAATTGACAACGAAAAAACTCGTTCTTGGAAAGATTATCTACTACACCGCAATGACCGCGGTTATTTAATAGAGCATGAGTTGGATGAAGAAAAGGTATCAAATTACAATGCTGACAACAAGGGTAGATATGTCATGGGTGTATATCGAAACATCGATATGCTCGAAGAATACGGTGTACACTGGGCACTAATAGAAGAAATTGAACACGATGAAGCCTTCGATAACGCCCGACGCCTTTCTGATATCGCCAAGGTTTCATTTATCATTACCTTTTTGATGGTTTTACTCATCGCCTTATTGGTTACCCGATGGTTTGTAAATCCCATCAAACAACTCTCTTCTTGGGGTAAAGAAGTTGCTGTTGGAAAACTGGAAGCCAAAAGCATCAACGCACCTAACAATGAGGTGGGCGACATGCGAAACACATTTAACCGCTTAGTTACCTCCCTGAACTCCTATGCTCAGGTGGCGCGTATGATGGCGAAAGGTGATTATAGCGAAAAGGTTGAAATCAGAAGCAAGGATGACGTTCTAGGTCATTCTATCAACCAAATGATCGAAAGTCTGCATTCGGTGGTAGAACAAGCCAATCAAATCGCCAAAGGTGACTACGGCACCGTCATCACACCCCGAAGTGAAAACGATGCACTAGGAAAAGCCTTGTACAAAATGACGGAGACCCTCAGGAACAACTCCGTCGCAATACAGGAAGAAAACTGGCTTAAAACCGGACTTAATCAACTCGACAGTTTGGTAAAAGGTCATGAAACCATGGATAGCCTTACGCATTCCATCCTCAACTTCTTCTGTCAATACCTTGAAGCTCAACTTGGAGTATGTTATCTTTTTGAAAAAGATCAACTACATCTGGTAGCTTCGTATGCCGTAAAAGACGTAGATAAAGTCAAAATTTCGACATTTAAACCCGGCGAAGGTATTGTAGGACAAGCTTTCCTTGAAAATAAAAGAATTGTGATTTCTGACCACAATGACCCGAATCTTCCGGTATTTAACTACGGCATTGGAGAAACTACACCGCGGTATTTTATTTTGATTCCTTTGACCAAAAATAATGAAAAGGTAGGAGTTCTCCAGCTAGGCATGATTAATAAACCCTCGGTTCAACACATTAAGTTTATTGACTACGCCATCAACGATACTACTTTATCAATCATTACTTTAGGTTCGCATTTAAGGGTTAAGGAACTGCTTGCACGCACCCAGGAACAAGCAAATGAACTGGAGGTCCAGCAAGAAGAATTGCGTCAGACAAACGAAGAGTTACAGGAACAAACCGCTGCCTTGCGCATTTCAGAAGAAAACCTTCAAGAACAGCAGGAAGAATTGCGTGTAACCAATGAAGAACTGGAAGAACGAACAAAAGCCCTTGAAATTCAACGCGATGCCATTCGTAAAAAAAATAAAGAACTGGAAAATGCTCGCAAAGATATCGAGAAAAAAGCGCATGACCTGGAACTGGCAAGCCAATACAAATCGGAATTCTTAGCCAACATGTCACACGAATTGCGTACTCCGCTAAACAGTATTATTGTATTGTCTCAATTGATGGCTGAAAACAAAAAGAAACATTTAGATGACAAAGAGTTACAATTCGCACAAACCGTTCACTCCTCAGGAAATGATTTACTCAACCTGATCAACGATATTCTGGATCTCTCAAAAGTAGAATCGGGTAAAATAGAACTGTTACTGGAACGCCTTTACCTGAATGACCTAACCCCCTATGTGACAGATTCATTTGAAGAAATAATGAAGTCTAAAGGTTTGGCACTTGACGTTCAAATTGAGAATAATGTTCCTGACTTCATCATTACAGATATTCAACGGGTGCAGCAGGTTGTAAAAAACCTCTTTTCAAATGCCATTAAATTTACAGAACGAGGAGAAATTCGCTTGATCATCAGCAAACCCGATAAAAAAACCACATTCAGCAATCCTGACCTTCAGCACAACAGCACCATAGCCATCGCTGTTCAAGATAGTGGCATTGGCATCCCTCCCGAAAAGCAAGAGCTTATATTTGAAGCATTTAAGCAAGCGGATGGGACAACAAGTCGGCGTTATGGTGGAACAGGTCTGGGATTAAGCATTTCGAAAAACTTCGCCCAACTTCTGGGTGGTGAAATGCAATTATCGAGTAATGAAGGAAATGGCTCAACCTTTACACTCTATCTCCCCTATGATGGTCCTGCTAAAGAGAATGATAATCAGGAATCTGAGAACAACAAGTATTTTGAAAACGATTTTGTCGCAAATACAGCCTCTGAAAAAGGTGTTACTACGAGCAAGGTGAAATTGGAATCGGAAATGGCTACAGAGGAAACCAACCTATTTAACGATGATAGAAATTCAATTTTTGAAAAAGATCGTGTAATCCTCATCATCGAAGATGATGATAGCTTTTCTTCGGTTTTATTGGAATTGGCACATGAGCATAACTTTAAAGGTCTCATTGCTCCTGATGGCGAAACAGGACTCTATCTGGCTGATTACTATCATCCAAAAGCCATTATCCTTGACATTGGTTTGCCTGGAATAGATGGCTACGAGGTGATGGAAAAATTAAAGATCAACCCTAAAACCCGCCATATTCCGGTTCATTTTATGTCGGCATCCGATAAAAATATCGATGCGCTTAAAATGGGTGCCATCGGTTTTTTGACAAAACCTGTAGTTAAAGACCAGATAGACAATGTATTTAACAAAATCGAATCGCTGATTTCCAAGCCCATAAAAAGACTGTTAGTCGTTGAGGATGAAGCAATAACAAGACTGAGCATCATCAATCTCCTAAAAGGTGATGATATTGAAATTATCGATGTTCCCAATGGAAAAGATGCCATCGAAAAACTGAAAGTTGAATCATTCGATTGCATGATTCTGGATTTAGGCCTACAGGACATGACTGGGTTTGAGCTACTAAGCATTCTTGAAGAACAAAAGATTAAACCCAATTTGCCTATTATCATCTATACTGGAAGAGAACTTACGAAGGATGAAAGCGATTTATTACAAGCTCACTCCCAAAGCATTATACTCAAAGGAGCTCATTCGTTCGAACGATTGCTTGCCGAAACCACCCTATTTCTGCATCAAGTAGAAGCTAAGTTGACTCCAGAGAAAAAGGACATGATTGAACCTTTTCATGGGAAAGAAAACATACTTGAGGACAAAACCATTCTGGTTGTTGACGATGACATGCGCAATGTATTTGCGATAACCAGTCTGCTCGAGAGCCACAAAGCCAAAGTAATCATCGGCAAGAATGGAAAAGAAGGGATCGATAAATTATTGGCTAATAAGCAAACCGATTTGATTTTAATGGACATCATGATGCCCGAAATGGATGGATATGAGGCTATGCGAGAAATCAGAAAACTTCAGGCTTATAAAAAACTTCCTATTATCGCGCTTACAGCTAAAGCCATGAAAGAAGATCGTGAAAAATGTATTGCTGCAGGAGCCAATGAATACTTATCTAAACCGGTAGAAAAAGACAAGTTATTGTCTTTACTCAGGGTGTGGCTTTATTGAGAAAACTTTTTAATGGATTAATTGAACGCTTTTTTATAGATTTCGGATATGAATAAGATAAAGAACTGGTTATATAATTTAAAAATCAAAGCCAAACTAATGGTGATTCTGGCCGTTACCGTGGTTAATTTTATCATTTTTTATGCTTTTTCTACTTTTCTACTAAATACAACCAGTGTTTACACCTCACTTATTGATGCTGAAAGACTACATACTCAAAGTTTTGAAACGGGTTTAGCTTCCTTTTATAAATACCTTAGCAATGGTGATACGAGTGATTTTAATGAGAGCATTGCCAATATAGAGAAGGCCAACCGACTCGCATCATTAATGATAAATATCGACAGCATTGTTGACCATTCCACTTTGGCTGAAATGGAAGTTATTTTTTGGGATTACTACCGTGAGCCATTGCATTATGACAGAAATGCAGTAAATCTTTTTGCCAATAGAACACGAATTTTTGTGAAATTGGATTTTAAAATTTTGATGGAAACTTTCGCCATCGCAGCGGAAGGCGCGCATACAGGTTCAAATATTGTCCATTTGATAAAACAATATGAAATAAACCCCTCACCTGAAATACTTAACCAAATTAATCTGGAATCAGAAGTCATACGAAATTTTTACGTCTCTTTTTCAGATAAAATTAATGAAGCCACCACCTTTGGCATGAAGCTACAGTTTTACAGTAGCGCTTTTATGATTTTATTGCTGATCTTCATCACCATTTTTGCGATAAATAAATTATCAACCTACTTGCATAAACAGTTAAAATTACTTGTTAACGAATCACAAAAACTAGCTCAAGGAGACCTGAACACCAACATTAGAAAGCCTTCGAATGATGAAATCGGCTGGCTTTTTGATGCATTTAGCGAGATCATTTCAAACATGAAACTAATGGTAGGGTATGCCAGCAATATTTCTAAAGGTGAATATAATGCCCAAATGGCTCCCCGATCTGAAAATGATGAATTGGCTATTGCGCTAAACTCAATGTCTCGCAGTCTTCAAAAAAACCAACTTAAAAATGAACAGGAAGTTTGGCAAACATCTGGGGTGAACAAATTAAACCGTGAAATAAGTGGCGACCTGTCGCTTAAGGTTTTCACCCACCACACCTTATCGTTTTTACTGGAATACCTTGATGCCCTGAGTGGAAGCTTTTACACCATTTCTAACGAATCATTTGAGTTACAAAATTCAGCCGGTATGAATTCCACTATAATTCCTCAATCCATTGGCATGGGATCAGGAATTATTGGTCAGGCGGCCCTCGACAACAGAACCATTCATTTAAAAAATCTTGAAGATAAAAACTACATCACCTATTCTTCAGCAGGTGAAATAACACCCAATGAATTGCTTATCGTACCACTACAATATAATGGTAAAATACTCGGAATTATTGAATTGACCACAATCAATTCTTTCGAGATCCATTTATTGGAATTTGTTAAGACAATTAAAGAAATCATCTCAATCGCTTTACATGTTACTCTTTCGCGTCAACAGCTCAAAGAGTTACTCGAGACTACGCAAGTTCAGGCCGAAGAGCTTGAGGTACAACAAGAAGAGCTACGCACCACCAATGCCGAATTGGAAGAGCAAACCCATTTGCTACGGGAAAATGAAATGAAACTTCAAGCCCAACAAGAGGAACTTCGGGTGACTAACGAAGAATTGGAAGAACGAACCCATGATCTCGAAATGCAACGCAATGAGGTCATTAAAAACAGTAATGAACTTGAAAAAGCCAAGCTCGTTGTTGAGCAAAAAGCACGTGAAGTTGAAATAGCCAGCAAATATAAGTCGGTGTTTTTGGCCAATATGTCACATGAATTAAGAACTCCATTAAACTCTTTGCTAATCCTGTCGAAGGATTTGAGTGATAACAGGGAAAAAAACCTGACAAAAAACCAAATTGAATCAGCCAAAATCATCAATAATAGTGGTTATGAACTTCTAAATTTGATCAATGACATTCTGGACCTTTCAAAAATTGAAGCAGGAAAGATGATTGTAAATCCTGAGTATATCACCCTTGAAGATCTGCTTGGCGACATCAGCAATATGTTCAAACATGTGGCTGAAAAAAAAGGCCTGTTTTTTAACCCCCAAACAAATTGCGACCCATTATTGTCCTTGTACAACGATCGTCAAAAAATAAACCAAATCCTTAAAAACCTGATTTCTAATGCACTTAAATTCACCTCTCAAGGTGGTGTGACAGTAAATTTCAGGCTTAATGCTGAGGACAAACAAGTGCTTTGTATGGATGTTACAGATACAGGTATTGGTATTCCTTTTGATAAAAGAGAAGAAATCTTCGAAGCCTTTAAACAAGTAGATGGCAGTATTTCAAGAAATTTTGGTGGTACCGGACTAGGACTATCAATTGCTATGGAATTAGCCAAATTGCTAAACGGACGTATCTCACTGACCAGCGAACTGAACACAGGCTCAACCTTTACCATTTGTATTCCTATCAACTACACAGAAACATCATCAATACAAGTTCCTAAAAACATTCAAGAAAACCCGATATCTGCTCCAAAAGCACCCGTCATTCACGAATCAAAATCGCCAAAACCTGAGATTAAACAAGAGGATGAGGCTATTTTTATTGACGATGACCGCAATAACATCACAAGTGGCGATAAAATGATCCTGATTATCGAAGATGATATGGTCTTGGCCAAGAGCCTATTGAGGCAATGTCAAGATTCAGGTTTTAAATGCGTGGTTTCAGGTTCAGGCGAAAACGGACTCTATATTACTGAAAAATACCATCCTGACGCCATCATCCTCGACATCATGCTGCCCGGAATAGATGGTTATCAGGTACTTGAAATTCTAAAAGAGAATCCAGAAACGCGCCACATACCTGTTCAAATGATGTCCTCTCTTGACCCTGAATCTTCAAGCTTTCAAAAATGGGCAATTGGATATCTGTCAAAACCTCTCAAAGAAGAAGACATCAATGCTGCACTAGAAAAAATAAGCCTACATATAAATAAAAATGTAAAGGACCTGCTGATTATTGAAGATGACGAGAATAATGGACTTTTAATCAGCAAAATGCTCGGCGGAAAAGATGTAAATTTAAGTTTGACCCGATCAGGAAAGGAAGCACTTGGAATGATCAAGGAAAAAAACTACGACTGTGTTGTGCTTGATTTAGGCTTGATCGACATGTCTGGAATCGAATTGGTAAAAGAGCTTAATAGAACTTGTAAGCACCGTCTACCTCCCATTATTGTATATACTGCACGAGATCTTACCAAAGATGAGACCAAAGAACTACAACGATATACTAAGTCAATCATCATCAAAGGAACCAAATCTGACGGAAGATTGTTAGATGAAACAGCTTTGTTCTTACATCAGGTGGTTGATGAGATGTCAGAAAGTAAAAAACAAATCATTAAGAAACTGCACAACAAGGAAGCTGTTTTTGAAAATAAGACAGCCTTAGTTGTAGATGATGATATGCGTAACGTTTTTGCTTTGACAAAAATTCTGGAAGATCGTCACATAAACGTTATTGAAGCAGAGAATGGCAGTGTGGCGCTGGACAAATTATCGGAAAACAAAAAGGTAGATATCATTTTGATGGACGTAATGATGCCCGTTATGGATGGACTAACAGCCATCAGAAAAATAAGAGAAAACCAGAAATACCGTGATCTCCCCATTATTGTGCTTACTGCCAAGGCTATGAAAGAAGATCGGATAAAAGCCATTGAAGCAGGTGCAAACGACTATCTTTCAAAACCTTTGGATACCGAAAAATTATTATCCCTCATGCGTGTTTGGCTTTATAACAGTAAATAAATGACAGAAAAACCAAAAATATTAATCGTTGACGATAAACTGGCCAATTTAATAGCATTGGAGAAGGTTCTTTACGAACTGAATATTGATTTTGTGCGTGCGCTCTCGGGCAATGAAGCCCTTAAATTGAGCCTGCACCATGAGTTTGCCCTAGCCATAATCGACGTTCAGATGCCTCAAATGGATGGCTACGAAACTGTTGAATTACTCAGAAATGCAAAGCGAACCAGGTATTTGCCCGTTATTTTTGTTTCGGCCATCTATTCAGACGAATTTTATGTAAGAAAGGGGATTGATGCCGGAGCCGTTGACTTTATTACTAAACCTATCAAATCGCCTATGCTCATTGGTAAAGTGAGGGTTTTTATTGAGTTATATAACCAACAAACATTGTTAAAACAGCTTCTACAAGAAAAAGAGGCATTTGCATTGGAGTTGATGAAAGCCAAAGAAAAAGCCGAATACGCTACCTACTCAAAGTCGATCTTTTTGGCCAATATGTCACACGAAATCCGCACACCCTTGAATGGTATTATAGGAATGAGTGAAATATTATCTACTACCCAACTATCAGAAGAACAACAAGACTACTTAAGTTCAATAAAACTGTCCGGAGAAGATTTACTAATTATCATTAACGACATTCTTGATTTCTCAAAAATTGAAGCCGGTCAGTTACAAATGGAAAAAATCAACTTTTCGCTGCTTGGACAAGTTGAGAACGTTTTTAAAATGCTTCAAATCAAAGCTGATGAAAAAGGAATTGATCTCAGAATGGAAATAGAAAATGATGTTCCCGAATATATCATTTCAGATCCATTGCGTTTAAAACAAATATTGATAAACCTGCTGAACAACGCATTAAAATTTACCGAAAAAGGCAGTGTAAAACTAAAGGTTACCAATCTCCATAAAAATAGCAATGCTGTTGACCTCAAATTTGAGGTTATTGATACAGGGATAGGTATCACTAAGCATGACCAAAACAAAATGTTTCAGGAATTCGCACAAGCAGATACGTCAACCACTCGAAAACATGGAGGTACAGGACTTGGTTTAACCATCTCAAAAAAATTATCTGAACTTCTGGGTGGTGAAATCGGAATGGAAAGTGAAATCAATAAAGGATCATCGTTTTGGTTTACTATTAAGGCTGAGGAAGGAAAGATATTATCAAAACCTGTTGAAATAGATCGATTGATTGATTTACCGAAAAACATTAAAATCTTGCTGGCCGAAGATAATCTCATCAATCAAAAAGTAAGCTCCATCATGATCCACCAACTGGGATTAAGTTGCGATATTGCAGAAAATGGACAGCATGCAATTGAACTCCATGACAAAAACAACTACGACATCATTTTCATGGATATACTCATGCCCATTATGGATGGACTGGAAGCAACCAACCTTATTCGAAAAAAAGAGACTGAGCTAAAAAAACTAAAAAGCACAACCATTATTGCCCTTACTGCCAACGCCTTTAAAGAAGATATCGAAAACTACCTGTCAAATGGAATGGATTTTTATCTGAGTAAACCCTTGCGCAATGCGGATGTATTGAATGTATTGAGCCAGATTTTTAAATAAGAACAAGTATATGACCTACGATACTGACGATAATAAACAAACCATAAATATTGAAATCACCTTATTTCTTGAGGCTATTTTCAATAAGTATGGATACGACTTTAGAAATTACAGTAAAGCCCATGTCAAAAGAAGACTGATTAACAGGATGAATACATCAAAGTTGGAAAGTATTTCACAAATGCAGCACCGTGTTCTACATGAACCCGGATTTTTTGAGCTTATCTTGCGTGATTTATCCATCAATGTAACTGAAATGTTTCGCGATCCAAGCTTTTACCTGGCTTTACGTCGCGAAGTAATTCCGCTTCTTAAAACCTATCCCTACCTAAAAATTTGGCATGCCGGCTGTTCAACTGGTGAAGAGGTGTATTCCTTTGCCATCGTTCTAAAAGAAGAAGGGCTTTACGACCGCGTTCAAATATACGCTACAGACTTTAACACCAACGTTTTAGACATCGCAAAAAAAGGCATTTACCCCATCAGCCGTATAAAAGACTTTACTGCTAATTACCAGCAGGCAGGGGGCAAACAATCCTTTTCAGATTACTATATGGCCGATTACAACTCGGTGATTTTTAATCAGTCACTAAAAAAAAATATCGTGTTTGCTGAACACAACCTGGTTACCGACAGTGTATTTGCAGAGGTAAACATCATTATTTGCAGAAATGTACTCATTTATTTTAACCGTGATCTTCAAAACAAAGTTTTTAACCTGTTTTCTGATAGTCTGATTAACGGAGGATTTCTTTGTCTAGGATCAAAAGAAACTCTTCAGTTCTCCTCACAAGCAGAGACATTCGACACAATAAACAATCACGAAAAACTGTACAAAAAACGAATATTCTAATTCAAAAAAAATCGTAGCACTATAACATTATCTTTAAAATGAAATATAAAGCAATTGTCATCGGCTCATCAACAGGAGGTTTTTATGCCCTAAAGCATATCATCACCGCTCTGCCCGATGACTTTGCTCTGCCAATACTCATCGTGCAACACATCAGTGCCAACTCCGATAATTTCATGGCCAAATACCTTGACGGACTTTCGAAAATAGCAGTTAAAGAAGCAGATGAAAAGGAAATTATCAAACCTAGGAGTGTGTATATTTCACCCCCAAATTATCACTTGTTGGTGGAAGAGAATTTTACCCTGAGTTTATCGACCGAACAAAAATGCAATTATGCCCGTCCTTCGGTGGATGTATTATTCGAAACAGCTGCCATGGCCTACCAAAATCAATTGATTGGAGTTGTCCTTACAGGAGCGAATCAAGATGGGGCTTTAGGATTACTTGCTGTAAAAAAAGCAGGCGGAATGACTATTGTACAAGATCCGGTAGAAGCCGAAGCCTATGTAATGCCACAATCAGCCATCGAAAAAGCAGATCCTCATTTTATACTTTCACTTGAAGAAATCAAAAAAAAACTGATTGAACTGGATAAAGAAAGTAAGTTAAATGTTTCTGAAGGTTAAACACACCAAAAGAAAAAAACGATTATCAAGTCTTGGTGTGCGCTTATCTTTATTTTTGCAATCCTAATCCGCAGAAGCATGTATTTTAATAATCCTGATTTTTTATTTGGTCTTTTTGCTCTGGTCATACCTTTGGCCATTCACCTGTTCAACTTCAGGCGCCACAAAAAAATAATGTTTAGTAATGTGGCTTTGCTCAGGCAGGTCACCATTGAGTCGAAAAAGCAACGTAACCTACTTCACCGCATTGTACTCCTGTTGCGTATGTTGGTCATTGCATCGCTTGTTTTAGCACTTGCTAAACCCGTATTTTCTCCCAGAGACAGCAAACCAATGGCCGTTAGCAGCGATAAATTCATATATATTGACAACTCCTTTAGCATGATTTCAGAAGGAAATCGAGGAAGATTGTTTAGTAATGCCATTCATGATGCCGAGCAACTGGTAAATACAGCTCAACAAGATCAACGTTTCATTATTCGTGATAATGAATCACATGGACAATCATTAAAAAGCCTTAGTAAAGATGAAGCCGGAGTTAAACTTAGTCAGTTGCAATTGTCTCCTTCACCATTGATGCTATCCGACATGGTTGTGCCTCTGATCAGCAACAGCGATCAACAACGACAGCTATTGGTTTTTTCTGACTTTCAAAAAAATACGGCTGACCTCCTGAATCTTCCTGCCGACAGCAACCTGTATTATTACTTTTTTCCCCTTGAGGGCATTCGATACAACAACCTAACCATTGACAGTCTTTGGTTTTCGGATCCACTACTTATACCAGGCAAAAGTAGTACTTGCTGGATTCGCGTCACCAACAGAGCCAATAGTAACTACGAAAAAATCCCAGTGGTATTATCCATTGATGGACAGCAAAAAGCAGTAGCCGGAATCGATCTTCCAGCCAACACTTCTGTGGATATCAGCATGAGTTATACTCCTGAGCAAGCAGGTTGGAAATATGGCCAGGTAAAAATTGAAGATTATCCAGTTACCTTCGACGACAACCTATATTTCACCTTGCACGTAGTTCCACATGTTTCCATCCTCGCCATAAACGAAAATCAAAACAGTTCACTGCTTCGTTATCTCTTTGAAAGCGATAGCCTATTTTCGTTAACTGAAGAAAATGCAAACAATGTAAACTATAACCAACTCAATAAATATAACCTAATAATCCTCAATAGCTTATCTGAAATCACATCCGGACTCAACGAACAAATACTTCAATACCTGAATCAGGGAGGACATGTAGTACTATTTTCAGGAAATAACCGGGCAGAGACCAGCTTACTCAATAAAACAGGCAGCGGCAAAATCGAACTTATCGACACTTTGAAAAGTAGGGTGGCCAGCATTAAACTAACACACCCACTATTCAAAAACAGCATCGAAAAAATACCTGCCAATTCCAGTTTACCTGTGATTCAAAACCACACACGGTATATTTTTCCTGTAAACTCAGGAGTTGAGTCACTAATTACTTTATTGAACGGAGACGACCTGCTTTCGCAAAAAAAAGTAGGACAAGGACATTTGTATATCATTTCAACAGGATTGGATAAAAAGTACGGAAATTTATCAACTAATCTCCTTTTTGTTCCAATGATGGTTGGCATTGCTTCCCTTTCGGGGACACCCGAAATTCATTATCACACCATTGGCAAAGATGAGCTTGTCCGTTTAAAAATTCTAAAGTCATCATTGGGAGAAAAACCCTTAACTATGCAGCAAGTTGGAGGTGAAGAGTTATTTATCCCGGAACAAAATATACAACAAGGTATCCTACAGCTAAACCTCCATGGAAATATCCAAAACGCAGGATTCTACAATCTGCAACTCGATGACAGCTTGATTTCGTCCCTAGCGTTTAACTACAGCAGAAACGAATCTGACTTGAGCTGCTACAATTCAGAGCAAATTGACAGTCTCTCCCGGCAGGCACAATTACCATACTTTCAAATTCTTGATTTGGGTGATGCAAATTACCCGGAAGTTATCAACGCTTTGCATAAAGATAGTCCTATTTGGAAGCTATTTATTATCTTCGCACTTTTAGCTTTGATGGCAGAGGGATTGCTGTTAAGGTGGAGAAAATAAGCTGAAGACCGCTCTGTATTGTACCGAGAACCTGGATTCAACCAACTAAGCCATAAATGTCGAACTGAAAAGGATAATAAATTAATGAGTGAGATAGAAGAACCCAGAGAAGAGGAAAACGCCAACCTGGTACCAAAAGAAGAAGGTCATCGCACAACCTATTTGAGAGGCATGTATGAAAACTGGTTTCTTGATTATGCCTCATATGTTATACTTGAACGCGCTGTACCTGAAATCGACGACGGACTAAAACCTGTGCAACGGCGAATTTTGCATGCCATGAGCCGCTTGGATGATGGCAGGTACAATAAAGTAGCCAACATCATCGGTCATACCATGCAATTCCACCCTCATGGTGATGCCTCTATTGGCGACGCATTGGTTCAACTTGGTCAGAAAGAATTGCTTATCGACATGCAAGGAAACTGGGGTAACACACTCACCGGTGATAGTGCTGCAGCACCTCGATACATTGAAGCCCGGCTATCGAAATTTGCCAAAGAAGTGGTTTTTAATCCTAAAACAACTCACTGGAAACCTTCTTATGATGGAAGGAACAAGGAACCCTGTTCACTTCCGGTAAAATTCCCGCTTCTATTGGCGCAAGGAGTGGAAGGAATTGCAGTTGGACTGGCCTCGAAAATTCTCCCTCACAACTTCAACGAACTCATCGACGCTTCCATTAATTACCTGCAGGGGAAAGAGTTTGAAATTATTCCCGATTTCCTGACAGGAGGCATGGCTGATTTTTCAAAATACAACCAAGGGTTGCGAGGAGGAAAAGTTAGGGTAAGGGCAAAAATTTCGCAACACGACAAAAAAACACTGGTTATTAACGAAATCCCTTTCTCCACTAACACGACCTCATTAATCGACTCCATTGTTGCTGCCAACGATAAAGGCAAGATTAAAATCAGAAAAATTGATGACAACACTGCTGAAAACGTGGAGATTATGATCCATTTAGCCAGCAATGTTAGTCCCGACCAAACCATTGATGCTTTGTATGCATTTACAAATTGTGAAATATCCATTTCACCAAACAACTGCGTGATCGAAAAAGGAAAACCCCGGTTTGTGAGTGTAAACGAAATCTTGATCAATAACACTGAACACACCGTTACCCTGCTGCGAACCGAATTGGAAATCCGACTCAACGAGCTGGAAGATCAATGGCACAATGCCTCATTAGAAAAAATATTTATCGAAAATCGCCTTTACCTCGACATTGAAGATTGCGAAACCTGGGAAAGTGTTCTTTCTACCATCGATCAGGGACTTGAGCCTTGGAAACCAAAACTGCGCAGACCTGTCGTTGAAGACGATTTAATCAGACTGACGGAAATAAAAATTAAACGCATCTCTAAATACAATGGCTTTAAAGCCGAAGAGCAAATCCTTAACCTCGAAGGTGAAATGGAAGAGGTTAAAAACCACTTACAACACCTGATTGACTATGCCATCAATTATTTCAAACAAATAAAAAAGAAATACGGCAAGGGAAAGGAAAGAAAAACAGAAATCAGAAATTTTGATGTAATCAATGCCAGCAATGTAGCAGTAGCCAACGAAAAATTATATGTGGATCGCGAAGGCGGATTTGTGGGTACTTCCCTCAAAAAAGATGAGTATGTTACAGAGTGTTCCGACATCGACGATATGATTGCATTCCGTGAGAATGGCACCTTTATTGTTTGTAAGGTAGCTTCTAAAGTATTTGTTGGACAAGGGATTATTCATATCGACGTATTTAAAAAAAACGATGACCGAACCATTTATAACATGGTTTACCGAGATGGAAAACTTGGCAACTATTATGTGAAGCGATTTGCTGTACTTGGCGTTACGCGGGATAAAGAATACGATCTGACCGCGGGAAAAGAAGGGTCGAAAGTGATTTATTTTACAGCCAATCCCAATGGAGAAGCTGAAATAGTGAAAGTTTCATTACGCCCACGCACCAAGCTCAAAAAACTCAATTTCGACTTCGACTTTAGCACGCTGGCGATCAAAGGAAGGGCTTCCAGAGGCAACCAACTTACAAAAAATGCAGTGAAATCAATTACACAGCGCGAAGAAGGAGTCTCCACTCTCGGCGCGCTTAACATATGGTACGATGACACCGTCAGGCGACTGAATAGTGATGAACGAGGAGAGTTTATTGGCGAATTTACTGGAGATGATAAAATCCTGGTTATTCTGTCCACTGGGGAATTTAAATTAACCGGATACGATCTGAATACCCATTTTGATGATGAAATGATCTCCATTTCAAAATACGATCCGGAACTAATAATCAGCTCAGTATACTACGATGGTGAACAGGGAAAATACTATGTAAAACGGTTTCAGGTGCCCGATAACAGCGTAGCCAATAAAAACTACCTGTTTATCAGTGAAGGAAAAGGATCGAAAATGATCAAATTTTCGTTTGATTTTTTGCCCCGGATTTCATTTGAAGTAAAAAAAGAAAATAGCAACAATTTCGAAGGAGAAGTAGTTCTTTTGGCAGATTTTATTGGCGTTAAAAGTTTTAAAGCCAAAGGCAAGAAACTTTCCAACGACAAACTGAAAGCCATTAAGCTAATCGATCCCCTACCCTACACACCACCTGAGACAAAACCTGAGGATGAAAATTTGGATGAAACATCAGAAAATGACACTGAAGAAAACGATCATTCATCAGAAGAAAAATCGACTAATGAGGTGAGTGAACCGGAAACCGTAAAAAAGGAAGAGTCTTCTTTAAAATCGGATGACCAAAAGCCAATAGAGATTCCAAAATCTCTAACAACAAAAATACCGGTAAAACCACCTTTACCAAGGAAAAAGAAACCTGAAGACGAACCCCCTCAGTTGGAATTGGAATTTTAGCAACATTAAAAAAATGTCGCTTTTGGCAATCCTTCGCATCAAAAATGCAAAGAAATGTATGAAAACACTGACTAAAAAACGTACTGAAATAATTACTTGGGATCTTGTAATCACGTTGAAAAAATTATAATCGCACTTACGCGATTATAATTCTACTATACGCCAACAGCTTGCTGGGTATATAAGAAACGCTTAATTTTTTGAGTAGCCGTTTTCTGAAACGGATCGGCATGTACCACAACCAATTGAATACGTGAGAACTTACTCACTTGCTGATTTACATAATCGCGCAACTCCACCGTAAGTTCTTCACACTTGGCTTCAGCATATGCAGACACTTCTTCTTTCATGCTGCGGTATTGCTGTTCTATTTCTTCACGATTGAAATGCACCAGTGCTACCAGTTTTCCTTTTTGCTCCACAACTACAGATTCAACAACATGCTTAAAGTTGTTAATGATGGATTCAATATCTTCGGGGAAAATATTCTCGCCACCGGCACCTATAATCACATTTTTACGTCGACCTTTGATAAAAACGTATCCGGTGTTGTCAATCACACCCAAATCACCTGTTTTAAACCAACCATCTTCGGTTAGGACTTCTTTGGTTAATTCAGGCTCTTTGTAATAACCCTGCATCACATTAGGCCCTTTAGCCCAAATTTCACCTTCACCAGTCCAACGGTCTTTTTCTACAATTTTGAGCTCAACGCCTTCCATAGCAGGACCTGTTGACTGCCATTTGCCCGCAAAAGGAGCCACACCAGCCAACAAAGGAGCCGTCTCTGTTAATCCGTACCCAATGGCATAAGGAAATTTAGCTTCAATTAAAAACCGCTCTACGGTTCCGCTTAACTTAGCTCCACCAATACCGAAAAATTTCAGTTCACCGCCAAAAGTACGCATGAGTTTCTTTCCAGCCAACAAATTGAATTTTTTTCGTAGCGCCGGAATCTTATACAAAACCCGTGTTGCCCATTTATCGTTAAATGCAGGTAATATTTTAGCCTTATAAATTTTTTCGATAATCAAAGGAACAGTCAGCATGGCTGTGGGACGAACTTCCTTAAGGGCAGGAAGCAAAACAGCAGGAGTTGGTGGTTTCCTCAAATAATAAATACATGCACCTCCTACCATTGGCAATACAAACGCGATGGTATTTTCATAAGTATGTGACAATGGCAACACCGAAAGCATCCGATCGGTTTCCATAATGGGCTGAATAGTTCTACCCTTCACAGCAGTAAAGGAGATGTTACGATGTGATAACATAACCCCTTTACTTTTCCCGGTAGTTCCAGATGTGTATATGATAGCAGCCAGATCTTCCTCTGCTACGTAGTAATTTTTCTTAGGTATTAAATCTGAATCAAACGCTACGCTATTATAATCGGAAGCTACCACAGAGTAATTATCAATTAAAATCCTGTTTTTAAGATAATTTCCCTGAACATCATTAATCTTATATTGCAAACCTGAAGAAACAAAAATGGCTTTTGATTCAGAATGATGCAATACATTTTTCACCTCATCCAGACTAAAATCGGGAAGTAATGGAACGACTACAGCTCCCATTCCGGTTATAGCCAAATAGGCCATTCCCCAATTCGGCATATTGGCACTCAAAATAGCCACTCGGTCGCCCGGTTCAATATCCAAACGCTCCAGCATAGCCTGAAGTGCAAGAATGGTTTGATTGGCATCATTATAGGTGACAGGAGTATCGCCAACAAAGGCCAAAAAAGGATGTTCGCCAAAACGGCTAACAGAATTTCTGAATAAATCAGGTAAGGTGTAGGATGAAGAAGTATCCATATTTTCAATTAAAGTGAGCCAAAGATACAACAAACTAAATATAAAAGAGAATTGTTAAGAATCTTTAAGGTTACAACACCGCACTTTTTCATAAAATAAATCAGACTAAAGCGCTGAAATCAATCGTTTAAAGAGTTTTATCAAATCTTTTTCGGCCAAGGCTGCATTGGCCAAAATATCAACTATATTGGCGGGCTTTAGATTATCCGGATCGCACAAATCGGTAACAACAGAAATAGCCAAAACTTTCATTTTCATGTGATTTGCTACAATCACCTCAGGGACTGTGGACATACCCACCACATCGGCCCCCATGAGTTTTATGAACCGGTATTCGGCCCTGGTTTCCAGACTGGGGCCAATCCAGGCCACATAAACACCCTTATTAAGTGTGATAGATTCCTCTTGAGCAATTTTTTCCATCTGAGCCATGAGTTCAGCATCATAAGGCGCACTCATATCCGGAAAACGCGGACCAAATTCCTCATGATTCATACCAACCAATGGATTTCCGGGCAACATGTTAATGTGATCATCAATGAGCATTAACGAGGCTGGTTTATAGGAAGGATTAATTCCTCCGGCTGCATTTGAAACCAATAAAGTTTCAACACCAAGAAACTTCATCACCCTTACACCAAAAGTGATTTGATCGAAAGTGTACCCTTCATAAAAGTGAAACCGACCACTCATAACCACCACAGGTTTCCCTTCTATGGTTCCGAAAAGTAGTTTGCCTGAATGGGATTCAACAGTCGACTCAGGAAAATGTGGGATATCTTTGTAATCAACACTTTTGGTCACTACAACATCCTTGACCATACCGCCAAGACCTGTTCCCAACACTACCCCTATTTTAGGGCTACCTACACCCATTTTATGGAGAAATTCAACCGCTTCTTTTACTTTTTGCAACATAGCTTTGAGTTTTATGCAAACATACGGAATACATACAAATAGCGGCTTTCATTTAAGAAAACCTTACCTTTACCCCAAAATTTATTTCTCCATGAAAAAACTTTTCTTGCTCGTAATTTTAATTCAGTTTTCGGTATATTTCTCCAATGCCCAGAGCTATTTTCCCGAAAACGGACCTCTTTACATTGATACTGTAGTTCCCCGAATTGATATTACAATCAATCCCGATACCCTAGACTGGATTTACGATCATCCGGACAGCGACATAGAGTTTCATGCAAAATTCGTTTTCAATAATGGCACCATTGTCGACACCATCGACCCGGTTGGTTTTCGCTTGCGCGGAAATACTTCAAGACAATCTGCTAAAAAGTCATTTAAAGTTTCTTTTAACACCTTCACTTCGGGCGGGAAATACTATGGAGTTGAAAAACTCAACCTCAATGGCGAGCATAACGATCCAAGTATTATACGATCGAAAGTCATGTGGGACATGTTCAGAAAAATGGAGGTTCCTGCACCACGCGCCAACCATGTTCAACTGTACATCAATGGAAATTATCATGGTCTGTATATCAATGTGGAACACATAGATGAGGAGTTTGTACTAACAAGATTTGGAAACAACGATGGAAACCTTTTCAAATGCCTGTATCCTGCGGATCTCGACTACCTCGGATCAAATCCTGATCTGTACAAAACAGGTGCATACACACTAAAAACCAACGAGGAAGCAGACGATTACACTGATCTAGCCAATTTCATTAATGTATTAAACAACGCCTCCAACAACAATTTGGTGTGTCAGTTAGATGACGTTTTTAATACCTACGATTACCTAAAGGTGGCTGCCGCCGATGTATTTTGCGGTAACTGGGATGGCTACATTTTCAATAAGAACAACTACTACCTTTATCACAATACGGCTACCGGTAAAATGGAATATATTCCTTACGATGTGGATAACTCCTTCGGCATAGATTGGTTTAATATTGATTGGGCGACCCGAAACATATACAATTGGCAAATGGGTAACGAACCCAGACCACTGTACACACGCGCAATGGATTTTCCGGAACTAAGAAACCAATATAGTTTCTACGCTCATGCAATGATCAACAATATCATAGATATCGACTCCCTCATCCAAAGCATCAGCAATAGGCGCGATATGATTGCGCCCTATGTAATCGATGACCCTTACTACCCGTTGGATTATGGATATACTTACAACGATTTCCTTAATTCGTTCACTCAAACTATTGGAGCTCATGTAAAAATTGGGCTATTCCCCTATTTGAACCAACGTAAAAGTGCCACCAATGCCCAATTGGAAAACAATACCATGATGCCCGTCATTAATTATATTCAACATGAGCGTGAAGCCGGACAGCAAATATGGATTAAGGCATATGTACAAGTTTACGAACAACCTGCATTAGTAAAGGTGCGCTATTCCATCAATGATGGAAATACTCAGGAAACTGATTTACAACATATTGGCAATGGCATATACTCAACCACCCTCACCAACATTACCGAAGAGTCAATGGTGAGTTATCAGATTTCTGCAACAGACAATATCGGCCAGGAACAAATACTTCCTTGCAATATGATTGACATCCATCCGGCCACGGGAGACACTCCCCTATTGTTTATTAACGAATTAATGGCTGACAATGCCAACACCATTGCAGATGAAGGTGGAAACTATAGCGACTGGATAGAAGTATATAATGGCGATAGCGAATCAGTAAATTTGGAAGACTTTTACTTAACCGACAACCTCGATTCACCCAATAAATGGCAAATGCCAGCCATTACGCTTGAACCGGGTCATTTTGAACTGTTTTGGGCTGACGGCGATCCTTCATTGGGCGACCATCACACCAACTTCAAGTTGAGTAAAGACGGTGAGGAAGCAGGCATTTTCTCAAGTGATCAAATAGAAGTTGATGCAGTTGTTTTCGGAACCCAATCAGAAGACATCAGTTTTGGCCGGTTTCCGGATGGAACTTCAAGTCTGCAGTTCTTTAACACACCTACACCTGGTGCATCCAACATTCCCAATGGATTGGATGAATTCGACAATCAATTTCTGCTGATTGCCTATCCAAATCCCGCTACAGGAGGCTTAGTTCACCTAAATCAATCTACATCTGTTCAGGTATTTAATTCAACCGGAAAGCTTATGTACACTGGCACACAGGTAAACTCAATCAACATCGATCAATACACACCCGGCCTGTACATTCTTATTAGTGAAAACGGTGGTCGTTTCAAGCTTATCGTAAATTAACAATTGTTAAAAACACATAATGCCATACGATTGAATGAGTAAAGCCGTTTTACATACTCAACTAACTATACCAAAACAATGGTCTACAACACCAAACTAACAATAACTAACACCAACAAATTTTTATTGACGGCGTTTATTATTATCACCATAAGCATTAATCTGGGAGCTCAAAACACCACCGAAATGAAAGATCAAAATACGCCTAAAACAGAAAAAGATTGGTCGAAAGACCTAAGTCCTGAGCAATATCGCGTGCTTAGGGATTGTGGAACAGAACCTGCCTTTACAGGAAAATATGTCAATCACCATGAGGATGGTTTTTATTATTGTGCTGGATGCGGAGCCAAGCTATTCAATTCCGAAACAAAATATGATTCAGGTTCGGGTTGGCCAAGCTTTTATAAGGCTGTAGCCGATAGCAGCATTGTTAAAGTGCTCGACAAAAGTTATGGCATGATCCGCACCGAAATAAAATGCGGAAATTGTCAGGGACATCTGGGACATTTATTTAACGATGGACCAAATCCGACAGGTATGCGTTTTTGCGTGAACTCCCTTAGCCTCGAATTCAAGAAAGATTAATCGCATCAACCATTTGATTAAATACATCCTATGCTAATCCATAAAAACATCAACAATTTATACGTCAAGTTTAAGCTGTTTTACCCCGTTTTTATTGGATCAATATTGGCCATTGCGCTCATCACATTTGTTTTGGTAAGCAAAGCCCGTATGGAAATATACAAGCAGGCCGAAAACAGCATGATATTGGAGGTAAATACCATCCGAAGTATGTTTGAACGCGAAAGGGAACTCAAGCTGGAAAAGGTTAGACGGGATCTAAAAGTAGCACACGAACTCTTTTACCGGCAAGCCATCACCTACCTGCCAGTGCCCATCTCTATCGAGGCAATGAATCAGCAAACGCATCAAACCTCTCATTTTGATATTCCTACAATGATGCGAAATGATCAACCTGTATTTCAATCCTCCGACTTCCCCAATGAAATGCATCAACTATTTGGGGGCACTACCACTATTTTTCAAAAAATTGACAGCGGATTTGTACGCATCGCTACCAATGTGCTTAACACATCCGGAACACCGGCCACAGGCACTTATATCCCCAACAATTCTCCTGTTGCCAAAACCATCAAACTAGGGAAGATTTTCGAAGGCAGAGCATTTGTTGTAAATGACTGGTATATTACAGCTTACGAACCTATTTACCACAAAGACACCCTTGCCGGGATGCTCTATGTAGGAGATAAAGAAAAAGATTTGGATAAACTTAAAAGCACAATTCAAAATCTTGAAATTGGTGGTGACGGATATATTTTTGTTCTGGATAAAGACCAAAACAATATTATTGAACCCTCACAATCTGAAAAGAATGCTGTTCATAAAGAATTCATACCCTATCTTTCCAGAAATGAATCAGGAAAAATCCGTTTTCGGTCCAAAACAAATAGAAAAGAGTATTTACTGGCTTACACCCCTTATGAAGCATTTAACCTAACCATTGTTGCTATGGCTCCAACAGAGGAAATAACCTCCGGGTCCATAAAAAATATAATTATCACTGCCATTTATTTCGCGTTACTAATTTCCGTTCTCTTTATCGTCATGGTGATGTTTACTACTACCCGTAGAGTTCATCGTTTGCTCAATGCCATACGCCTAAGTAACATAAAATTAAGATCGGCAAAAGACGCGTTGCGTCAAAGTGAATACAATTTCAGAACCTTGTTTAATAACAGTAGCGATGAAATGTTGGTAGCCGACATGCAAGGCAATATTTTGGAAATGAATGAAATGGCAATTAACACACTGGAATACAGTCGCGAAGAGTTACTTAGGATGAACCTATTGGATTTGAAACCGGAAAAGCATGGCAAAAACTTCCTCGAAAACAGAAATCAACTTCGGCATGCCGGAAGCTTGATATACGACTCGGAATACATCACCAAAACAGGTAAAATTATCCCCGTTGAAATCAATAGTAGACTACTAGACTTCAATCAACAAAATGCTGTATTAAGCATCTCGCGCAACCTGAAAAGCCGCAACGAACTGGAGCGCAAGGTGCTTAGCGCAGTCATTCAAACCGAAGAACGCGAACGTGAACGATTTTCGAAGGACATGCACGATGGTCTTGGTCCCATGCTTTCAGCGGTTAAATTATATGTTGGCGAATTAGCCGACGCACAGGCTTCATTCGAAGAAAAAGCAAATTACATCAAACAGATAAATGAGATTATTGATGAGGCAGTATCGAGTACGCGAGAAATTTCGAATAATCTCATGCCACGTGTAATTCATGAATATGGAGTAGTAAAAGCCATTCAGGCTTTTTGTAACAAAATAAATCTTGCTAATCGAATCAAAATCGAGTTTAGCACCAATGGTGTTGAACAATCTATGGATAAAAACATTCAATTGATTTTATTTCGCGTAATCAGCGAATTAATAAACAATACCATTAAACACGCAAAAGCGTCATTGATAAATATTAACATTGACGTTAAAAAGGAGAAAATAAGGGTTGAATTCACAGACAATGGAATTGGATTTGATACCGAGAAAATAATGAGCAACAAAAGAGTGGGCATCGGGTTGAAAAGTATTATCAGCAGAATAAAGTCAATCAACGGTAGTTGTCAGTTCAGTAGCGAAGAAGGAAAGGGATTTAGAATTATTATAGAGATATAATGCTAGGGGAGTTCGTTTTTCTTTGCTATTTTTGCGATTCACAAGAAATTTCATGGAAGACTCCATAAGAATCATTATAGTAGACGATCACGAGATTTTTCGCAATGGCCTCAAGATGGTACTTGGGAAACTTCCGTATGTACGCGTGGTTGGCGAAGCTGGTAATGGTCAGGAATTCCTTGATTTAATCCGTGTTACACCAACTGATATCGTACTTATGGATATCGAAATGCCTGTGATGTCAGGAATTGATGCCACCACTATTGCACTAAAAGAACACCCGGGATTAAAGATTATCGCCCTTACTATGTTTAACGACGACGATTACATCCAAAGCATGATGGATGCCGGAGTTCGTGGATTTCTGATTAAGAACATCAACAAAGACACCCTCGACAAAGCCATCAGAACGGTTTCAAACGGAAGCACTTACTACAGCGAAGAGCTGTTTAACTTTTTCACCAAAAGATTTACCGCGGAAGAAAAGCCCAAAGAACATGATGTAAAATTTACTGCACGCGAAAAGGAAATCATGCAACTGCTTTCAGAAGGTCTGAGCAACAAACAGATAGCTGACGTACTTTACATTAGTGAACGGACAGTGGTCGGGCACAAATCGAATTTACTGGCTAAAACCGGGTGCAAAAACGCCATCAGTCTATTGGCCTATGCTGTGAAACATAAACTGGTGATTATTTAGTCTCATAGAATCTATAGTCTGAGATAAATTTTAACTTACTGAATATCAATACCAAAGTAATCTATTTCAGGAAAAATTGGACAATAACCCGAAGATACTATCATTCAAAAACTTGTTCAAATCCAACAAGCCGCTATCCGCATATTTACTTTTCATTGCATCTCTGTTATTAGTTTTTATATACATAGACTACCATCATATTATCTTTTACAGACCCCAGGCACTTCACTTTATGCGACAAACAGACTGTCTGGCTTTTATTCAATCGTACTATAATATGGGTATGGAATTTTTCACACCACGCGTACTAAATCTTCAAAGTACAGACGGAAAAGCAATGGGAGAATTTCCTATTTTGTACTATATAACTGCTGCTTTCTATCATTTATTTGGACCACATGAATTCATCCTTAGATTGATTAATCTGGCGTTGATTTCTATTGGGTTCTTTAATATCTTCAGGTTATTCCTAGTCCTATTAAATGATATCGTTTATGCATTTACGTTCACTTTTATCTTTCTGTCATCAACCGTTTTGTTGTATTATGCCAATAATTTTTTACCCGATGCCGGAGCTTTGGGTCTAACATTTTCAGCCTTCTATTACTTTTACCGTTTTATTACAAATCAAAATGATCGAAAATATTTCATCATAAGTACCATCTTACTCACTTTTGCTTCGCTTATAAAAATAACCTACGGGATATACCTTGTCGCTGCCCTGCTGACCTATGTTTTCTCAATCAGCTTCCTTTTCAAAAGACAGAAACTAACAATAAACAGGGGGTATTTACTTGGCTATATTTTGGCTATACTCCTCATTGTTGGCTGGTATTTTTATGTGATTTATTACAACAACGCCAACCATGTTGAATCATTTCTAACCACAACAACACCCATATGGAAACTATCGGCAGACAGAATATCCATTGTTTGGGATTATATCACCCATTATTGGTATTACGAGTACTACTACCCTACTAGCATTCACACCATGTTTGTTATTGTGATTGCAGGATTATTTTTCATCAATAAAACCGACAAGATTTTTCTTTTTTTTGTCAGCACAACCATTCTGGGAAGTGCATGCTATATCATGTTGTTCTTCAATCAATTTAAGGACCATGATTACTATTTTCTCACACTCATCCCAACCATACTCCTTCTTGTTATTAATTCTTTCATGTCCATCAAAAATAATTACCCAAAACTTGTTAACTCATGGATTACCAAAATCATTCTAATTACGATTATGGTTCTTAGTTTAAATTTTGGCCGGGAAAAATTAACAAACCGATATATAACTCCTGACATCATTTTTTCTCCTATTGGCATACAGCTAAATCATGGGGATCAATACCTCCAGAGTATAAATGTACACCAGACGGATAAAATAGTGGTTATTAAAGATAACACACCCAATGGTAGCTTATATTTTTTAAACCGAAGAGGTTGGACATTTGCAGATACCAACAAATTGGCAAAATCTAAAGCCATTTTATTGCAAAGTGATTTCCTCATACTTACGGATACCACATTAATTAACAACACAACTATTGCTCATCTTAAAAAAACCAAAGTTGGCGAATTTAATTCAGCAGCCATATATCAACTAATCAAATGACTTATTAAAAATTCCACCATCTTTGTCAATGAAACGAATGTAAATGAAAAAAATAGTAACCATTATAGGTGCCCGACCTCAGATTATCAAAGCGGCAGCTTTAAGCAGAGCCATCGCTCACCACTTTTCTGACAAGCTGACTGAAATAATCGTCCACACGGGTCAGCACTACGACGACAACATGTCGCAGGTTTTCTTTGATGAATTGGGCATTCCTGAACCCCATTACAACTTGAAAATTGGTAGCGCAACTCACGGTGTTCAAACTGCCCGGATGATTGAAGGAATAGAAACCATCCTGCTTAAAGAAAAACCTGATTATTTGGTGCTCTATGGTGACACGAACTCGACGCTGGCTGGTGCGATAGCCGCTGCAAAGATGAACATCCCCATCGTCCACATTGAAGCGGGTTTGCGGTCATTTAACAAATCCATGCCTGAAGAAATAAACCGGATCATGTGCGACCATGCTTCTACCCTGCTTTTCAGTCCTACCCTTACGGGATTTCAAAATTTGATCAACGAAGGTTTTGATAAATCTTATGCATCACCTTTTAGTGCAGATCATCCCGGGATTTTCCATTGTGGAGATGTGATGTACGACAACAGTCACTTTTTTAATGAGTTGGCGAAAAAAAAGAGTTCCGTTATTAAAGATAACCAACTGGATTCAGAACAGTACATACTGTGTACCATTCATCGAAATACCAATACGGATGATCCCAAAAGACTACAATCCATATCTTCAACCTTATTAAATATTGCAAACAATCATCAGGAAATCATCCTACTGCCACTGCATCCACGAACTACCAAACTACTCAAAACCAATCTTGGTGCCGATCTTCTTCAAAAACTAGAACACAATCCACGAATAAAGATTGTGCCCCCGGTTTCATTTCTTGACATGATACAATTGGAAAGCCAATGTAAATTGGTTATTACTGACTCAGGAGGCGTTCAAAAAGAGGCTTACTTTTTCAAAAAACCATCCATCATTCTGCGATCAGAAACGGAGTGGGTTGAAATTGTTGAGCAGAAATCAGCGGTTGTTGCGGATGCAGATCCACTTAGAATTATGGAGGCCTATAAACACTTTACGAACCCGAATGCACTATTGTCTTTCCCTCCCCTATTTGGAGACGGGCATGCTGCTGAATTTATCTGTCGCACCTTGTTGAATCAAAAATAACCAGGTTCAGACCACTTCGAATAAGCTAACGTGTAAAACATCAAAGATTTAATGACAAAATCGCTTGGTTATTAAAATGTTTTTTGTACTTTTGCACACCATTTTTTACACATTAATAATCAATTAATTAACTAATTATTTTATTATGAACCAGTACGAAACCGTTTTCATTTTAACTCCCGTTTTGTCTGAAGATCAGATGAAGGAAGCGGTAAAAAAGTATGAGACTTTTCTCAACGACAATGGTGCTACCATCGTGCATCGCGAAAACTGGGGATTACGTAAACTCGTATATCCCATCCAAAAAAAATCCACCGGATTTTACCACCTGTTTGAATACAACGCTCCTGGCGATATGATTGCCAAGATCGAAGTTCAACTTAAACGCGACGAACGTGTTCTTCGCTTCCTCACTGTAAAGCTCGACAAACATGCTATTGCATACAACGAGAAAAAACGCAGAAACAAAGCTGCAGAAGCTACTGCTGAAAAGGAAGCATAATTTATTCATCCATCTAAATTAAAGAACCATGGCACAACCTAATTCAGATATTAAATATCTAACTCCGATTGCAGTTGACACCAAAAAGAAAAAATACTGCCGGTTTAAAAAAAGTCGCATCAAGTATATCGACTATAAAGACGCAAACTTCTTGCTTAAATTTGTTAACGAACAAGGTAAATTATTACCACGTCGTTTAACAGGTACATCAACCAAATATCAAAAGAAAGTGGCTCAAGCAGTTAAGCGCGCCCGTCACCTGGCTTTAATGCCTTACGTAGCTGACTTATTAAAATAAAGGAGGGAAATAGAAATGGAAGTAATTCTTAAACAAGATGTAAACGGAGTAGGTTATAAAAATGACTTGCTTGTCGTGAAGAATGGATTTGGAAGAAACTATCTGATCCCTAAAGGGCTGGCAGTAATCGCAGACAAATCAGGAAAAAAGGTGTTAGCTGAAGTTAAAAAGCAACAAGCCTTTAAAGAAGAAAAAATTCTTAATGAAGTTAATTCAATTGCTGAATTGCTTACTGATTTGGAATTGACTATTGGCACGAAAGCTGCTGCAACAGGTAAAATTTTCGGTTCAGTTAACTCTATCATCATTGCCAATGCCATTAAAGAAGCCAAAAATATCGAAATCGACCGTAAAAAAATTATGCTTGATGACGATCACATTAAAGAAGTTGGTGTTTATTCGGCTATTATTAAATTGCACAAAGGCGTACAGGTTGAGGTTAAACTCAATGTAGTTGCTGAGTAATCAATTTAGTTTACTATATTTGAAACCCTCTTGGCCTGGCTAAGAGGGTTTCTTTTTTTAAATCAGATGTGATGTTGAGTAAAAATAAAACCAAATTTGTCAATGCACTTTTATCCAAAAAGCAACGCGAGCAAATGCAATTGTTCAGGGTGGAAGGATCAAACAACGTCATCGACTTTCTACAAAGCGGATTGGAGGCCACCGAAATATTTGCCACGGAAAATTGGATAAATGCTCATCTAGATCTCATTTCAGATCATAAAAGTGAGGCGATTACTGAAGCAGAGATGAAAAAAATAACTGCGTTAACTACCCCATCAGATGTTTTGGCATTATTCGCGCTTCCGAATCAACATTCACTACCCGCTTCCCAATTAAGCTCCTTAGCGCTCATGCTCGACGACATAAAAGACCCGGGCAATTTGGGTACCATCATACGCACAGCAGACTGGTTTGGCATTCGCCACATCATATGCTCCAACTCAACTACTGACGCCTTTAGTCCGAAAGTTGTCCAAGCCAGCATGGGTTCCCTCTCCCGAGTAAACATTCAATACACCGAGCTCAAAACAGTCCTGACATCGTTAAAACAAGACGTCCCGGTATACGGAGCACTTCTTGAAGGGAAATCAATTCAAAATATTTCGCATTCAGGTCCGGGAATTATCCTTATCGGAAGTGAAGCTCACGGCATTAACCCAAATCTTTTTTCTCACATCAATCAAAAAATAACCATTCCGGCCGGACCACCCAGTAACTCAGGAAAAGCAGAGTCGCTCAACGCGTCCATCGCAACAGCCATCATCTGCTATCAGCTAACTAAAGCACAATAAAACTAAATATTATATCGACTAACTTATATATTACATTCAATTATTGGTATTTTTGCAAAAAAAGTCAAGAAGATGTATATTAAGGTTTTATTGATAACAATTGTATTTATTGGTCTGGCTGTAGCCGGATTCGCTATAAAAATGTTTTTTGTGAAAAACGGTGAGTTTAAAAAACAATGCTCATCTGTTGACCCTCACACCGGAAAAGCCTTAGGTTGTTCATGTGAAGGTGCACCAGGAGACGGCAGATGTAGAAAGGAAGGTGAGTCGAAACATAGCCATCATGAACACAAGGCATCCCCAATTGTGGCTCAATTTAAAGAATTAGAAGTTTAATTAGGGCTGATCGTCAAACCATTGGGTTACCCGTGACTTAAATCCATCGGTAGCATCAAAGGCAAATCCATCATTGGTGGAATAAATAAAGAAGCCTTCCAGTTTAGGATTGGCATTTACAAATTCAAGAGACTTTTCAAGCCCCATCACCATACACGCCGTTGCATAGGCATCAGCAAAAGCAGTACTATCGCTCAGAATAGTAGCGCTTAAAAGTGTTTGACGAGCAGGATATCCAGTTTTAGGATCAATGGTATGCGAATACCGAACCCCATCTTCCTCGAAATATTTACGGTAATTACCTGAAGTCGCAATAGAAGCATTTTCGAGCTCAATCACGGCAGACAATACACGATCGCTATTTTTATCTGCTGCTGGCTTTTCAATTCCAACAGCCCAACGACTTCCGTCAGGTTTACCTCCCCTTCCTTTAATCTCACCTCCAATGTCGATCAGATAATTCTTGATCCCTTGCGAAGAAAGAAAATCACCGACGACATCTACAGAATAACCTTGTGCGACTGCATTAAAGTCAAACGATGTTCTAATATCATCTTTTTCAACACGACCGTTATTGATTCTCACTTTGTTATATCCTACTAAAGCACGTAAACTATCCACAATAGCAGCATCCACGTGTTTAACCCCATTAGCACCAAAACCCCAAGCCTTGGCTAAAGAACCAACAGTAAAATCAAAAGCCCCATCCGTTTCTTTCGCCACTTCAGTGGATATTTTAAAGTTATCAATAAAATACCGGTCAAGTTTGGTTGTTAAATCGCCTCTATTAACCCGACAAAGTATGGATTCGGGTATCCAAAGTGAAACCGATTGATCGAAATCACCCAAAATAGAATCAACTTGTTGGTGAAAGTCTCGACCTTCGAAATCATAATAAATAATGGAGTAATAGGTTCCCTGAGCTTCGCCTTGGAGCTTCACAACCTGAGGAGCGTGTATAGCGTTGCAGCCCCATAAAAACAACAATAAAAAGCCGTAAAAATATCGCATACAATTTTCTTAAAAACGGTACGACAAATTAAAAGCAAAAGCCCCAACTGTTTTCACTTCTTTTTTGTCTTCAGAAGATTGATCGAGGTACCTAACGCCAATGGAACCAACGATTGCCAGGCTCATATCCTTTACTGGACTAATTATCAATGCATTATTAATTAGAAATCTGAAGACAGTAGTTTCGAGGTGATTTTCAACATACTGACTGCTGTTATAGTAAGTATCATCATAAGTAGCTGTACCTATTTGAAATCCGGGACCTAAACAATACCTTACCCGTCCTTGACCCGTAGGGTAAAAATTCAAATTTACACCTGTATAATATTTATTTTGCACATCATCAAACCCATTGCGGTCAGAGTCACTAAAACCAAGTGAAACGGGGATTTGAATACCTATTTTACCATTTGAAATAATCCGTTCGTAAGATAAAGTAAACTGATTCACAATTAAATCAAATAAATGAAACGTCATCAAATTTTTATTGTAATCGTAAACCGATTTTAGTTCATCTTCACCTTGAAAATAGCGTACTGTTCCATCTTCAAATGCGATGAGACTAATCTCCTTATTATCTATTGCAAACACAGCTTTTGAATCTTCACCAAATAAACGGTAATGTGTTTCATTGCTACCTACATAAATATGCTCAGCCGCAATACGGGATGTATTATTTTTTAAATAAATAAAATCCTGTGCTTGAAGGGAAGAGAACGAAATCAAAGCAACCAAAATCGTGAACCCAATGGTAAAAACATTTTTCATCTTTAATAGGTTTAAAAACGGTATGACAAATTAAAAGACAGTTTTCCTGTTGTGGCAGTTTTACCATCATCTACAGCAAAAAAGTGACGGGCACCAAGACTTGCCACCAAAGATATACTAAAGTGTGAGAGAGGTGAAATAATTAATCCGTTATTAACCATAAAGGAGATATACCCAGTATTGATTTCCTCCTCAATATAATACCCATAATAACTATCATAATAACCACCCTCTGAATAGATGCCACTACCCCCCATAATTGATGGTCCAAAAAAGTAACGGACTCTTCCTTGGCGCGTGGGGAAAATATTTAAACTCAAACCTGTTGTAAAACGGTTGGCAAAATTTAGTTCAAATTCAGAATCAAAGGGGGGAGGCAACAAAAGATCAGTATTGGAATCACCATAACCAAACGAAATGGGCAGTTGCAAAGAAAATTTACCATCGGATAACACACGTTCGTATGACATGGTAAAGTTGCTGGTAGCAAAATCAAGCACATGGAAATTAATCAAATTAAAACCAAGAGCCTCGGTAGTTTTCGTTCTATTTCCCAAATCAGCTGGAAACAACTTTTCACCATTGGCAAATTGAATATATTCTATTTTACTAAGTAACATGGATAAAACCTGACCAGAATCATCATCAAAATTCTGATAGAATACGGTTTTAGATTTAATAACAATCTCTTTGGCATCCAGCTTTGCCCTATTGGTTAAAACAATCACGTCCTGTCCATAGGAAGCCATATGCAACCCAAACAATATAGAAAGGAGTAGAAGACTTCGATTTTTCATAAAACAATGATTGGTTATATTACAAAGACAAGCAAAAATAGAAAAGGTGACAATTCATTGCCACCTTTTCTGCTTTTTTTATGTTAATTCCTAGCTACCGAAATCATCAAATGCAATCATTTCGTCAGGAACACCCAGATTTTCGAGCATCTTTAAGACGGCATCATTCATCATAGGTGGTCCGCAAAGGTAATATTCAATATCCTCCGGTTCAGGATGGTTCTTTAGATAGTTATCATAAATCACCTGATGAATAAATCCGGTATAGCCCTTCCAGTTATCCTCTTTCAAAGGTTCTGATAAAGCTACTTCAAACTTGAAGTTTGGATTTTCTTCCTCAATTTTCTCAAATTGATCAACATAGAACAACTCACGCTTTGAACGACCACCATACCAAAAAGTAGATTTCCTGTCGGTATGTTTGGTATTGTATAAATCAAAGATATGTGAACGCATGGGAGCCATTCCAGCACCACCACCGATAAACATCATTTCGCGCTTTGTATCCTTAATAAAAAACTCTCCGTAAGGGCCACTAACCATTACTTTATCTCCTGGTTTCAGCGAGAAAATATAGGAAGAACAAATACCCGGATTCACATTCATAAATCCACCTTTTTTGCGATCCCATGGCGGTGTAGCAATACGAATATTAAGCATAACAATATTACCTTCGGCAGGATGGTTGGCCATAGAATAGGCACGATAAATAGGCTCAGGATTTTTCATTTTCAAATCCCACATATTAAATTTATCCCACTCTTCTTTATATTGCTCTTCAATATCCATATTCTTGAAGTCAACTTCCACTTTTGGAACATCAATTTGGATATAACCTCCCGATTTAAAATCAAGCGTTTCACCTTCAGGTAATCTAACCACAAATTCTTTAATAAAGGAGGCCACATTGTGGTTGGAAACAACCGTACACTCCCATTTTTTAATTCCAAATATTTCGGCAGGAACTTCAATTTCCATGTCCTCACGTACTTTTACCTGACAACCCAAGCGCCAATTGGCCGCTTGCTCTTTTCTGGTAAAAAAACCTTTTTCGGTAGGAAGAATGGATCCTCCACCGGCATTCACCTGCACCTTACACATGGCACAAGTTCCTCCCCCCCCACAGGCAGAAGGTAAAAAGATTTTATTGGCAGACAAGGTTGACAATAACGTAGAACCAGGATCGGTTTCTATTTCTTTTTCACTATTGATGGTGATCTTAACCCTACCCTGAGGCATTAGTTTTTTACGTGCAAACAACAGCAACCATACCAGTAACAACACGATTACCAGAAAGATTGCGATACTTGAGCCAATCACCACTCCTATTCCAACTTGCAATAAAGTCATTGTATATAAAATTTAATTATGCTATAACTTAATACCAAGGAAGCTCATGAAAGCGATTCCCATTAATCCGGTAATAATAAAAGTAATCCCCAATCCACGCAAAGGTGCAGGCACATCAGAATACCTGATTTTTTCACGAATGGCTGCTATACCAACGATGGCCAGAAACCAACCAACTCCTGATCCCAATCCAAAGGAAGTGGCTTGAGCAAGACTTTGATATTCACGCTCCTGCATGAACAATGAACCACCCAAAATAGCACAGTTTACTGCAATTAAGGGTAAGAATATTCCTAATGAGGCGTACAATGAAGGTGAAAATTTTTCAACAATCATCTCTACCAACTGAACCATTGAGGCAATAATAGCAATAAAAAGAATAAAGCTTAAAAAGCTCAAATCAACATCGCTAAAACTAGGGTCGAGCCAAGCCAAAGCCCCTGCTTTTAGAATGTATTCGTTCAGCATATAATCTACCGGAACAGTGATACCAAGCACAAAAACTACGGCTGCACCTAATCCAACAGAAGTCTTTACCGTTTTCGAGACCGCAAGGTATGAACACATGCCTAAGAAGTAGGCAAATACCATGTTGTCGATAAAAATGGATTTTATAAATATATTAAATATTTCTTGCATGTTATTAGCGTTTATTGGTTCAACCTAGTTTTTTTCAATCAATTCACTTGTATAACTTCTTTGCACCCAAATGATAACACCTACTACTATAAGAGCCATGGGAGGAAGAATCATAAAACCATTGTTTTTATAGCCCATTTCGTAAAACGATTGAGGAATCACTTCAAAACCGTAAATGGTACCTGACCCAAATAACTCTCTCAAAAAGGCTATGATAATCAAAATAAAACCATATCCGAGTCCATTACCGATGCCATCAAGAAAAGAAGGCCATGGTTTACTAGCCATGGCAAATGCTTCCAAGCGCCCCATAATAATACAATTGGTGATAATCAAACCAACAAATACAGAGAGCTGCTTGCTCACATCATAAACAAAGGCTTTAAGCACCTGATCAACCAGAATAACCATGGTTGCAATAACCACCAATTGAACGATAATTCGAATACGTGGAGGAATACCATTACGCATGATAGAGATAACCACGTTGGAAACAGCCATAACGAACATCACAGAAATGGACATTACAATGGCTGGTTCTAATTTAGCTGTAACAGCCAATGCTGAGCAAATACCTAAAACTTGAACCGTAATTGGATTACTAAGGTTCAAAGGATTTTTCAGCAATTTCATATTTTTTGGCGAGAATAAAGGCTCGCGTTCTTTTATTTCAGCGCTCATGGTTTATCTGTGTTTTTGTAAATATGGTAAATAATCTTTCAGCACATCATGGATCATATCGTTAACACCATTACTGGTGATAGTTCCACCAGAAATGGCATCGACGCCATGAATACGCTGATTCTCAGGCATAGTATTCACACCACCTTTAACAACCCTGATAGAAGTAAATTGGTTTTGTTCATCGAATATTTTTTTACCAACAAACTGTTTGGTGAAGCCAATCGTATTGATCTCAGCACCAAGTCCGGGAGTTTCACCTTTATGATCGAATGTAACACCTACAACAGTGTTTAAATCTTCATTCAATGCCATATTTCCCCATATGGGACCCCATAATCCAACACCTCTGAAAGGAACTACATACAAGGTTTGTCCTTCTTTATTAATCACATACAAAGGCAACTGAAAGGGTTCTCCCTGAGAAGCTTTATACAATTCAGCTTTCATGTCAAGCTTAAAAGCCTTAGCATTTTGCTTATTGCTTTCTGTATATGACTCAACCACCTGACCATCCTGATCAATTACGATTTCTTCCGTAACATACTCATTAAATAATCCAATGGCAGTTTCTGCAGTTACATCAGGTATTTGGGCTGAAGCCAAAATACCGCCCATTTTATCGATCGCCACGTTACGCTCCTGAAAAGGCTTGAGGAGCATTGCGGCGGTAGATAGCAGCGCTGCGGCAACAATAACCATGATGCCAGCGTATCTGAATATATATCCGTTACTATACATTGTCTTAAATCTTTTTATGAATTGGTAACTATGGCTTTCATACGTTTGAGCCGCTTTTTAATATTCGCTTCAACCACATAATGATCGATCAGCGGTGCAAACACATTCATCAACAGGATAGCGAGCATAACTCCCTCAGGATAAGCTGGGTTAAATACTCGAATAAGAATGGCTATGGCTCCAATAAGGAAACCGTAGATGTACATTCCCTTGGTAGTTTGGGTGGCTGTAACCGGATCGGTGGCCATAAAGACAGCACCGAAAGCAAAACCTCCCATTAGCATATGATAATAGAACGGCAATTCCATATACTCATTAGCTCCCCAAAGGTTAAACAACAATCCCATCACAATACCTCCGGCAAATACGCTTAACATTATGCGCCAGTTGCCGATTCCGGTGGCCAACAAAATAACGGCTCCGATAAGAATCATCAGCACTGATGTTTCACCATTGGATCCGGGGATAATTCCCATGAACATATCAATGGGAGAAGGAATGGCATCAAAATTACCTACAAGTGCATTTCCTAATGGGGTAGCTCCAGAATAAGCATCCAATTTTTCAGCTATCCAAACTTTGTCACCCGACATATCAGCAGGGTAAGCAAAGAATAAAAATGCCCGAGCTGTAAGTGCAGGATTTACAATGTTCATTCCAGTTCCACCAAAAACTTCTTTACCAAAAATAACGGCAAAAGCTACGGCAATGGCCACCTGCCAAAGTGGAGTCTCCGGGGGTACAATCATCGGAATAAGAAGTCCCGAAACAAAAAATCCTTCGTTGACCTCATGCCCCTTCACTTGAGCAAAAATGATTTCAATACCTAATCCAACACCATAAGAAACAATGATGATTGGCAGCATTTTCAGGAAACCAAACAAAAAAGAAGTCCAAATTTCAGACGTTTCTCCCAAAGAAAGAAAATGTTGATGCCCAATATTCCACATTCCGAACAACAAAGCCGGAATTAGAGAAATAAAAACAACAATCATGGTACGTTTCATATCAACAGCATCCCGAATGTGTGAACCGGAAAAAGTAACCTTATCCGGAACAAAAAGCAGGGTTTCAATGGAGTCGAATGTTGAATGAAACTTCTCGAACTTACCACCCTTTTCAAAATGGGGTTTCTGTTTATCTAATAGATTTCTAAGCGCTTTCATGCAATATATACTGATTAACTTATATTTAACTCATTTCCTGACGCATCAGCTCCAAGCCTTTGCGGACAATTGCCTGCATCTCCGTTTTGGAAGTATCAATAACCTCACAAAGCGCAAAATCTTCGGCGTCTATTTCATAAATCCCCAGATTTTCCATAGCATCGATATCTTCTACCATAATGGCTTTTAAAAGTGTCATGGGGTAAATATCAAAGGGAAATACTTTCTCGTATTTTCCAGTCATTACCAATGCCCTATGACCGCCATGTAAATTGGTATCTAAACGGTACTTGCGATTCGGTGTCATCCAAGCAGTGAAAGTCTTTGAGAAACTAAATTTATTGAAACCTGGCAATAACCATCCAAAAAATTCTGCGTAATCACCTTCTGGAATTACCGTCACCAAGGATTGATAAAAACCAACAAAGCCATCTTTTTCTATTTTCTCGCCGGTAAGCACATTTCCACTAATAAAACGATTACTCCCGGGGGTAACATTTCCGCTGACCAACTGATCAATTGAAGCACCTAATGTGGTTTTGTAATATCTAGGTTTCAACACTTCAGAACCTGCCAAGGCTATAACACGAGTAAAATCAGGTTTACCACTAAGAAAGAAACGACCTATCGACAAAACATCCTGAGGATATAGATACCAAATAACATCACCTTTGTTCATTGGATTAAGTCTACTCACCTGAACACTTACGTTTCCAGAAGGATGAGGACCACTGAAAGTGTTAAGCTGAACTCCTTTAGAGTTTAGGAAAACTTTTGAAGTGGTATTTTTCTTATCCACGTTTAGGTGTACTACACCATCGGTAAGTTTGGTAAGAATATCAATACCTGCCTGAAATTCCTGTCCCTGACCATGTACAATTAAGTCATTATCTGGCGCAAGTGGTGAACTGTCGAATGCCGGAATAAAAATAGCCTTAGGTTTTTCCTCTGGATTAGCAATAGTGGCATAGGGACGCTGACGAATCATGGGCCAAATACCACTTTGTAGCAGTTTTTCCACAATTGCCTTTCGATCCATTTTATCCACCATATTGACATCGAACGAAACAGACTCATTTTGTCCATCAGATTCAACAATCACCTCCAGCAATTTACGTTTAGCTCCGCGCTTCAAAGCCGTTACTTTTCCGCTAACGGGGGAGGTAAATATCAGGTTGTTACGATTTTTATCATAAAACAATGGCGTCCCAGCTTTCACTACATCCCCTTCTGCGACCATCATTTTGGGAAAAACACCAATAAAGTCTGTTGGTTTTATTGCAAATCGCTTTGCATGATAATCAACAATGGTTTTTTCTGAATCACCTAACAACTTAATATCCAGACCCTTCTTAATAAGATAACTAGTTGACATATATAAATAGATTCATGTATTAATTCGAGTGCAATTTAGATAATAATCCCGTTTTAAATCTCTTTCATTTACAAATAATACCTATTTTTACTAACTCTAAATAATCTACGAATATTTCATGAAATTACCATAAAACTCAGCACATGCCAAACAAAGTCGGATTACCTCCATTTTCATTGCTCATCATTATCAGCTTATTCTTTGCGGGGGCAATAAGGGCTCAACAGTTAATGAATAGCGATATAGTTTACGATCAAAACATACAAACAGTAATGCTGTATGCTGGTGGTGATCAATTGGCAGCTCCTATCATCAGGCTTAACTCAAACGACAAACTCACATTGTCATTTGACGACCTTAGTAGCGAGTCGTTTCTGTTTAAATACACTTTTGTCCATTGCACAAGTGATTGGCAAACTTCTGAAATGGATCAGATGGATTATCTTGAAGGTTTTTTTGAAGCTGATATTACCAATTACGCTTTTTCATTGAATGCCATTCCACCATACATTCATTATAACACTACGCTTCCAAATCGGGACATGAACATCAAAATTTCGGGCAACTATATATTAAAGGTGTATGTGGACAATAATGACGATGAAAATGTGCTTTTCACCAGACGTTTTTATGTTACTGAACCATTGGTGAAAATTGGAGTCAATATCCCCTATTATCCAAAAAACCTGGAATTCGTGAGAAAAAAACAACAAATTGACCTGACCTTAGAAACTCCGGATTTATTTAATACCGAACCCGCGCAAAGGATCAGTGTGAACATCATGCAAAATGGTCGTAGCGACAACATGATTTATGGACTCAGGCCAACTTCAATCATGCTCAATCAACTTAACTTTGACTATCCGGATGGAATTGTGTTTGATGGAGGAAACCAGTTTCGCAATTTTGACATGAAAAGTTACTATTATCAGTCGATGTATATCCGAGAAATAATCAACGACCCCAATGGATACGATGTCATCCTACACACCTCAACACCACGTCCTGATAAGCCCTACAGTGTAATTGAAGATATCAACGGAAGAAAATTTATTCAAGCACGCGAAGGTCAAAACGCGAGTACCGAGGGCGAATATGCATGGGTAGAGTTCTGGTTAAAACAGCCAAAACTCTACGAATCTGAGATTTATATTCTGGGTGCCTTAAACAACTGGCAACTTAACGAGAAAAGTCTGATGCGTTATGACAACCGTTACAACATGTATCATGGCCGGTTATTTTTAAAACAAGGATATTACGACTACCTGTATGTTGTTGTCCCAAAGGGCGGAACCTCAGGAAACGTAACCACTATCGAAGGCGACCATTGGGAAACCAACAACCAATACAGTATTTTCGTTTATTACAAAGAGAAAGTGCCTGAATATGACAGACTTGTTGGATATACACAGTTTAACTCGTTCGATGTAAGCACTGAATGAGTGTCATTTTGGGAAAACCTTAATGATGTAGGGATATGTTAATTACTGATTTTTAAAATCTTAAAAAATACGGCAAGTTATTTGCATGATTATTTTCATGTTTTCAGCTCGTTAAATATATATTCATATGAAATACCTAAATTCAATTCTTATCGCCTTTATCTTGGCATTCTTCATTTCAGGATGTAATAATACCAAGGATACCCCATCGGAGGAAACCAAATCAATGAACGATTTGGTAGTGGCAGATAATTTTAATTGGTCAACCTCTGCAGAAGCCAATTTTCAAGTACAAGCCTACGACAACATCAACCAACCAATTTCAGGGGCTAGAATAAACGTTTATACCAGCGACCCTCTCAACGATGGAAAACTGATTGTGAGCGGAACAACGGATGCAAACGGACGGTATCTTGTTAATTATGAAGTGCCTGCTTATTACGACAGTTTATTTGTAAATACCGACTATGCAGGTTTACCCTCTCCTGGAATGGTAGCGCTAAGCCAAAATGGTTTTAACCTAACTTTAGGTGGGGCGCAACCTACAACTCAGGTGAAATCAACTATGAATTTTAAAGCACTGAATACCAACTTTGGTTATTTGGGCACTTACAATTCACAAGGTGTGCCTGACTATCTAGAACCCGTTAACGATATAATTACTGAAGACTTGCTTAACGATGTTAACAACACCCTGCCCGAGCAAGAAACCCTTATGGAATCTCATCCAGAATACCTTCTCCCTGAATGGGATTATAATATCAGGCTACTGGAAGATTGCGATGTTTGGATCACGTTTGTACACGAAGGTGCTGGATACAAAAACGTTCTGGGGTTTTACACTTATCCAACGGATGAAGTACCACAAACACCGGACGACATAGATGAAATTACCATCATTTATCCGAATGTGAGTTATGCAGGTTCCGGTGGAGGATTATACTCAGGAAATAAGGTTTATATTGGTGAGTTTACCGCTGGCAACACCATCAGTTTTGCCTTAATGGCGGATGGATGGCAAAATGGTGAAGTCACTGATGGAAGATGGATTGTCTACTCAAACCCCAACCTAAATCCAGAGGCCGATCCGGCACTTCGTCAGCACACGGTATTGCTGAATGACAACGGACGTAATTTACTCCTTTTGGGTATTGAAGATATTTTAAGAGACCGATCTGGCTGCGACCATGATTTTAATGATGCCATTTTCTACGTCACTGCCAACCCCATTGAGGCCATCGACCAGAGTCAATTTCCCAATATCGACTATGTGGGTCAAGATACGGACGAAGACGGCGTTCCCGACAACGTTGACTCATACCCCGATAATCCAAACAAAGCTTTCGACAACTTTTTCTTCAATCAAGGAAGTTATGGGACTCTAGCATTTGAAGACTTATGGCCTTCAAAAGGAGACTATGATTTCAATGATGCTGTAATTGATTATAATTTCAACCAAATCACAAATGCTGACAACGACATGGTTGAAATTGAAGCGTGGTTCATCCTGAGGGCGCACGGGGCATTCTATCATAATGGGTTTGGATTTGAAATGCCCTTCGACAAAGCACTTGTTGAGGCCGTTTCAGGTGACTTAAGAGTAACTGGCAATATCGTTAATCTGGATAACAAAAATTTGGAAATTGGACAAAACTTACCTGTGGTAATGGTTTGGGAAGATGCCTATGATGTGCTTCCTCAAGAAGGTGGCGGAATCGGAGTAAATACAGACCCCAACTATCCATTTGTAGTACCCGATACCTTGCACATTACCATTACTTTAAGTTCACCTGTAGACCTGACTCAATCGGGTATTCCACCATACAACCCATTTATTTTTGTTAATGGTCAGCGCGATATCGAAGTTCATTTGGTAGACAAAGCTCCAACCACCCTAGCTGCATCAGACTTGTTTGGAACAGAAGCTGACGACAGTGACCCCGCTATCGGAAGATATTACCGCACACAAACCAATCTTCCCTGGGCTATCAACGTAATAGAAAGTCTTGACTATCCTATTGAAAAAGTTGATATTACATCTGCATACCTCAAATTTGGTGATTGGGCCGAAAGCAATGGAGCATTGTTTAACGATTGGTATCGCGACGAAACCGGTTACAGAAACGACGAGAACATATATCAAATACCTGAATAGCCTTTTGCTATATTCAACATAAAAAAGCCATTTCTCTTTGCTGAGAAATGGCTTTTTTTATGTTGAATCAGTAATCACCAACTGACACGATAACCACAAAGCTATTGATTAATAATAAATCAAAATAGCAAATCATTATTTATAGTTCTCTATATGGTATTTCTTCAGTTTAACCACCCAATCATCACTCTCAATAATCTTAATAAGATTTTCATTTACAGGTTTTAAAAATGCATAATCACTGGAAGCAAAACTAAAATACTCCCTGTAATAGGAACTTGGAATAACCTCAATTACCTCATCAAAATCTCCTTCATTTACATAATAACTCAATGTGGCATGATCGTAAACAAAAGCCTCAATTTCATCCTGCTGAACCGCCAGAAGGCCTTCCTCAACTGTACTGTAATCAACAAATTTTATTTTAAATCGATCTAGAAAATCTGCAGTCCCGGTACTCGGGATACAACCCACTTTGACCTTGCGTAGATCATCAAGGCCATTTATCTCCGTTTTCAATTGATGTACCGTCAAGCTTGATGATATTCCTGCAGTCAATCCTGAAATAATAATCACCCCGGTAAAAATCCAAACCACCGAAAGCAACCTTCCCCAGGCCGTTATTGGCGATTTATCACCATATCCAACTGTAGACATGGTAACTGCCGACCACCAAATTCCATCTCCAACACCATTTAACCCTTTCCGGAATTGGGCAGAATTACGCTTCTTTTCGAACAACCAAACTGCCAAACCAAAAATCAAAATCACAAGAAACAAGGAAAAAACAGCTTTAAAAAAATTAAGGGTAAAAAAATTCAAAAAGAAGGATATCAAGTCTTTGCTTTTTTCAATTTTCATAGCAAATGCCAGATTGGTAATGTAATATGGCTGTGAAAAACTGAACTTTTTCATCCGTGACGCAGTCACTGTTAGCGGGGAGATAGCAATATCAATTTCTCCCGTTTCGAGAGCCTTAAGCAAACCTTCTAATTTATATTCATGCATGGAGTATTGCACCTTCATCGAATCAGCAATTTGCTTCCACAGATCAACCCCAAGGCCTGAAACCCCTTTAAATTCCTCCACAACAAAAGGAGGCGCTAATTGATAACCTACTTTAAGCTTTTCCGGATTCGACTGGGCTTGTATGAAAATAGGGTCAATAAAGCTAACTGCAAATAAAATGAATAGGAAGAAACGAATTTTCATGGATTTGATTTAAAAAAAAACACCAACAACTCATGCAAATATAACACATCCAAACCATTGCACCTAAAGCTTTGAATACTATTCCAACTGACCTAAACAAAAACAAAAAAAACATATTGTATTTTTTTTGAAACCGCCTTATGCTTTTTTGATTTAAAAGTGAAATCAAAACCGTCATTAAATACTTTCAGAATCCAATTGATTTCAAAAAAAAGGTCTACTAATCACCATAAAAGCTACACCATAAAACGTGGATTTTTTCTATCTTTGAATGATTAATCCAGATTATGCCAAAAGGGTATCGCATAGCTTTTCTCACCTCCATTGATCCGACCAACAAATTAAAACTATCCGGATCACCTTACTACATCATGAAGGCATTAAGCCACTATGTTGGAGAGGTTACCCCCATTGGGCCACTCACACTTGGCAATTTCTTTCTACCCTACCTCATCCGGTTTTTCAAAAAATTGCCTCGCCCTTACAACCTAAATCACAGCTATGTTTTTGCTTATTTTTATGCCCGTAACTTTGAGAAAAGACTCAAAGGAAAGAACTACGACTTTATTTTTGCGCCACGAAGCTCAACCGAAATAGCACTACTGAAAACCGACATCCCTATTCTGTATTATTCTGACACTACATTTCATTCAATGTACAACTATTACAGTTGGTTTTCCCATTTCTGCCGTTTGTCGGAAATTGAAGGAAACAACATTGAACGGCTTGCTTTAGAAAACTCAAAGGTTTCAGTATTTGCCTCCAAATGGGCTGCTGATTCGGCAGTCAATTATTATCAAACACAAAAAAACAAAATAAGGATAGTCCCCTTTGGACCCAATGTAGATTTTATTCCAACGCGTGAAAAACTTGATCACCCAAAGAGCAGAGAAATTTGTAAACTTCTTTTTATCGGGGTAGAATGGGAAAGAAAGGGTGGTCAAATTGCTTTCGAAACCCTGCTGGAATTGAAACGAAATAATATTAAAGCCCAACTCACTGTGGTAGGCGTAAAGCCTCCGGATGACATTTACAACGAAGACTTGATCGTCATTCCGTTTTTGAACAAAAACATCAACGCTGAAAGCGATCAATTTAATCAATTGTTATTGAAAAACCATTTTCTAATATTACCCACCCGGGAAGAGTGCTTTGGTGTTGTTTTTTGTGAAGCAAGCGCCTATGGATTGCCCTCACTTGCCACAGACACAGGAGGTATCCCCACAGCTGTGGTCAATGGCAAAAACGGCTTTCGGTTTGCGCCGGATGCCAGAGGACAAGAGTATGCCCAAAAAATTATCGAATACTTTACAGATTACGACTCAAAATACATCCCCCTGGTGCAAAGCGCACGACAATATTACGAAGACACACTAAATTGGGAATCGTTTGGAAAAGCTATTAAATCGATAGTTGATGAATTTCTGGATCTAAAACCAGAATAATAAAGAAGCCTGATGTAAAGATGATTCAACATCCTTGC
>JBFHGX010000012.1:0-48339 GCA_041582875.1 Bacteroidales bacterium
AAATAGTTGCGGCATTGTTGTCATCGAAGCTCCATAGTATGGAACACCAACAATGGTATCGTTACCATTGGGTTGAGTCCAGGCAGCGAGGTTACCATGCTGATACAAATAATGATTTTCCCAATCTTCAGGAATAATATCTGCAGTAAGTTTGGTGGTATCCAAAGCCTCCATTCCTTCATTCCAATAAACCAATCCGTCAGAGTATGGGTAATAGCTCCAACCTGCAGCAGCATCATCATCCACATGGATCTGACGACCAAAAGCTACATGAACCAAACCATCCTCATCAATACTAACGGCATTATATCCATCACCGCCACCACATTGTGGCAAATCACCTTCTAAACCGGTAAAGAAAGGCACAGGGCTCTCGTAAAACAGGATTCTTTCCCAGTTGTCGCCACCGTCGTTGGATTTCATCACCACACCATCGGTAATTCCGCCAAAATATACAAAGGCAATGGTATTTCCCTGAGGAGCTGCCCATGCATAACTATCGGCATCAATGCTGGCAAAATAATCAGCTGAAACACCTTCCAAAATGATATTGTCAGGATCCCAGGTGAGACCACCATCTGTAGAACGTGAATAGGATAAAGCACCATCTTGCCCTTCGTATACTCCACCACCATTTACCTCACTCCTAACACTTGCAATTACGTGAATAACTTCGTTGTTTTCGCCTGAAGTAATCATGCGGGGCCAGGCAATACCTTCATGTCCGGGAGGGCCTATCAAATTAAAGTAGTTCCAATCGCCCTCGCCTTTGTTAGGTCTCCATGAGAACACCAAACCAGCATCGGTAAAAGTATGTGAGCAAATAATTTCGCCATTCTCTCCATAAGGAGCATAACTTGGCCATCCGGTACGCACTTGCTCCACACGTTCAGTAGGCATTGGAGCCCAGCTGGTGCCATCAAAATAGGCATAACCAGTTCCACGATCGGCATAAGCTGTTGGGGTCATGCCCCGGGTCCATACTGCAGCCATGGTACCGTCATCATAAGCCCATACGCGTTGCATCATCGAACTGTTCGATTGTAAATCGTACCAGGTTTCACCAATAACAACATCAGCAGCACGGTTGGCAGACGTAGTAGTTGGATTAAACTCATTGGTAAATACCATGGGTTCCATATTTCCAATCACGGCTTTTTCAACAATATTATTCAACCGGGGTTGAGGGGCTAGCTGTTTTACTTGTGCCTGAAGAGAAATCATCAAACCAAGTATTAAAGTAAGAGATAAAATTTTTTTCATAGTTGCGAATTTAATAAGACATTTAAAGGCTATAAAAGTAATTATTTTTTTGCTTACCCTCATTCAATTTACTGATTTTTAGTGAAGCCTGATTGGATTATCCAACCAAGGCAATAGGAACCCATCCTTTTCGTTTTTCAAATACATTAGTGAATATACTTCTTATTGAGCGTATTCATGTTTAATCGACTTATATTTGCACTGACAAAAAAATCATATCTCAGCGGATGAAAAAGTTATACTGGTACATGCTCAAGGAATATCTGGGGCCATTTGTATTCACTTTTTTTGTTGCGCTATTTATTTTGCTCCTGCAATTTTTATGGAAATACATCGACGATTTGGTAGGTAAGGGCCTTGAATGGTACATTATTGCCAAATTGATGTTTTATGCTTCCTCTACATTTGTACCATTGGCACTCCCCTTGGCTATACTATTGTCATCACTGATGACTTTTGGAAATATGGGGGAACAATATGAACTGGTTGCCATGAAAGCAGCTGGAATTTCGTTGCGTAAAGCCATGAAACCTTTGGTGGTTTTATCCTTCATTTTAAGTATTGCGGCCTTTTTGTTTTCCAATTACGTACTTCCGGTGGCCAACCTCAAGTTCGGATCGCTGCTCTACGATGTACGCCAGCAAAAGCTAGCATTCAACCTTACCGAAGGTATTTATTATCAAGGCATCGAAAATTATGTTATCCGGGCTGGTAGGAAAGCTAAGGACAATAAAACCATTTTTGATGTAACCATTTACGACCATACCGACCGAATGGGAAACACCATTGTAACTACCGCTGAAAAAGGATTTATGCAGATGTCTCCAGACAAGAGCCGCATGATTTTTACCCTTTTCAATGGAAATCGGTATGCCGACATCACCAATGTAGCCCATTACAGAACCAACCGACCTTTTGAAATCACCAAATTCGACAAACAAATCATCACGTTCGACCTGTCGCAATTCCAACTTAACCGCACCAACGAAGAGCTATTTAAGTCGCATTACAGTATGCTGAATATCAAACAATTGAACGAAGCCATCGACTCACTAAGCACCAAACGCAACTTGGCTCTGGAAAAATACAAAACCAATTTTTTAAAACGATACCCTACGGTTAATGTGCGTGATTCGCTGTTAATTGAAGAAATTCCAGTTCAACTGGCCATTAACGACAGTATTGCCGACACCCTGGCTTTTTCGGCGTTGGGCGGATATACGCCGCAGGAAGAAGAAACCATTTTAGAACATGCACTTAAAGGAGCACGTGCAGCCAAAAATAACATCATGGATTACCATCGCGAGCTGGCTTCACGCGAATTGGTCATTGTTAAACATCAGGTCGTTTGGCATCAAAAGTTTAAATTGAGCATAGCTTGCTTTATCTTCTTTTTTATTGGTGCACCATTGGGCGCCATTATTCGCAAAGGTGGACTTGGTTTGCCCGTGGTGGTTTCTGTATTGTTTTTTGTACTCTACCATATCATTTCGATTACCGGAGAAAAAGCAGCCAAAACTGGCGAATGGAGTGTTGAATTTGGCATATGGCTTTCCACGCTGGTGATATTGCCTTTAGGACTTTTCCTTACCTACAAAGCCACCACTGACGCTCAATTGATGGACACCGAAAGTTGGCAGAAATTTTTTAAACGTTTCCGACTTAAGAAAAAGGAATAGGCTCATGTATGTAGAAGATCAGGATATTTCTGCCAAAACATTAAGCATATTGTTCATTTGCAATAAATCGCCCTGGCCTGCCCGCGAAGGAGGCCCCATTGCAATGAACAACCTCATCGAAGGCCTTGCTGATGCGGGACATCTGGTAAAAGTGCTGGCCATCAACACCAACAAATATGCGGTCAACCCCAAAGATATTCCCCAAACCTACCACGACAAAACCCATATTGAGTTAGGATACATCGATTTATCAGTAAAACCCATAGGTGCATTTCTCAATTTATTTTCCAAGAAATCATATCACGTTGAGCGGTTTATTTCCACCAACTTTGACAAAAAGCTCAGGGAGGTGCTGATGCATGAGTGTTTCGATATCGTGCAGATTGAAACCTTGTTCATGTCGCCATACCTGAGCACGATCCGTGAATTGAGCCAAGCAAAGATCGTTTTACGCGCCCACAACATCGAACATCGGATATGGAAACGCGTCGCTTCCATCACCAAAAACCCGCTCAAAAAAGCCTATTTAAATCACTTGTCGACCACACTAGAGCGCTACGAAAAAAACATTTTGAATGCCTACGACGGAATCGTTCCCATTTCTCCCGTTGACGCCCCATTTTTTATCGAAAACAGCTCGAAACCTGTATTGGCGCTTCCCACAGGCATCAACCCAGACAAGATCCCTGCACAAAACAATAACATCAATCCCGATCATGCTTTGTTCCATATTGGTGCCATGAACTGGATGCCCAACGAAGAAGGAATCCGCTGGTTTACCGAGCATGTTTGGCCAATCGTACACCGCAAATTACCACATCTCAAAGTGCATTTGGCAGGAAGAGAAATGCCGGATTGGCTTAAAAAGCTGGAAATGGAAAACGTAATTATCGAAGGAGAAGTAGAAAACGCCTATAATTTCATACAATCGAAGTCTATTTTGATTGCCCCGTTGTTTTCGGGAAGTGGCATCCGCATTAAAATCATCGAAAGCATGGCCTTGGCAAAAGCCGTGATTTCGACCTCCATTGGAGCCGAAGGAATTAACTATACCCACAACAAAAACATACTGATTGCCAATACCGCCGAAGAATTTGCATCGGCCATCGAAATGCTCTATGCCGATAGCGAAACTACACATAAAATTGGCCTTGCCGCCCGGGATCTCATCCTTGAAGAACACAATACACCAAAAATTATTCAGCAGTTGGTGAACTTCTATCAACATATTTTATGACTTTTGCCAAGAATTGTGATGTTAGTTATTCAACAAGGTAGAATTTACCGCTTGAACAACTAAAAATAACCGAACGTTACCGATATGCGCATTTTTATTCTGCTTTCACGCATTCCTTATCCCCTTGAAAAAGGGGACAAACTGAGGGCTTTTCATCAGATTAAGGAGTTGTCGAAAAACAACGAAATCATTTTATGTGCATTGAATCCACTGGCCAACGTCGATAAACAAAAGGCATTTAGCACATTACAACCCTACTGCCGCTCAATCAACTTCCTGGATTTACCACTTTGGGGAAGGGTAATTAACCTTACGCGTGCTTTTCTTTCACATCTTCCGCTTCAGGCGGGATATTTTTACAACAGCAAAGCTTCACGTGAAATTAAGCGACTCATTGAGGAATACAAACCCGACCATATATATTGTCAGTTGATCAGAACAGCAGAATACGTTAAAAATTTTCCTGTAAAAAAAACCATTGACTACCAGGATGTTTTTTCCTACGGAATGAAAAGACGCATTACCACTTCTTCCATTTTGTTACGCCCCTTTGTTAAAATGGAATACAAACGTCTGGCCAACTACGAAGCCCGGGTATTCGATCTGTTTGACCACCACACCATCATTTCCATTCCCGACAGGGATTTGATTCCTCATCCCGACAGGGAAAGCATACGGGTTATTTTAAATGGTGTTGACCACAATTTTTTTAAACCACAGGTAACAGAAAAAAAATTCGACGTGGTGTTCACCGGCAACATGGCCTATCCTCCCAACGTGGATGCAGCAGGTTTTTTGGCCAAAGAAATCATGCCGCTGGTCTGGGAAAAACTACCTAAAGTCAGACTTTTGCTTGCCGGAGCAAGCCCCGACAGCCGTGTTACGGCTTTAAAATCTGATTTAGTGAATGTGAGTGGCTGGATGGACGATATCAGGGATGCCTATGCAGAATCGAAAGTGTTTATTGCCCCCATGAGGCTGGGAACCGGTTTACAGAACAAACTCCTAGAAGCCATGTCGATGAAATTACCCTGCATCACTACAACACTGGCCAATAATGCTTTATGTGCTATCCCCGACAGGGAAATCATGATTGGTGAAACCCCTGAAACCTTATCAATGCACATTATTCAATTGCTTCAGGATCCCACATTGTACCAATCAATTGCTGAGGACGGGCATCGTTTTGTGAAAAAGAATTACGATTGGACTCAGGCAACACAACAATTGGAAGACTTGCTCAACTCCACGAATTAAAACCTAAGTTATGCTGAAAAATCTTGTGCTTAAAAACAGAAGTTACCGGAAGTATTTCTTCGATAAAAAAGTAAGTGTCGATCAACTTAAACAATTGGTTGACTTAGCACGACTCACACCTTCATCGAAAAACAGACAACCTTTAAAATATATACTGGTAACTGAAGAAGAAGATTGTCGCGAGGTTTTTAAACACCTACGTTGGGCATGGTTTCTAAAGGATTGGAATGGTCCCACCGAGGAAGAACAACCATCAGCCTACATCATTGTTTTAGTGGATAAAGAATTGAACGAGCATGCCGATATTGATGTGGGTATTGTGAGCCAAACGCTGTTGCTTGGTGCCGCTGAAATGGGATTGGGAGGTTGCATGATTCACACTGTCAATCGTTACGAGGTGCAAAAATTATTTCATTTGAGCGAATCCTTTGAAATTAGCCTGGTTATTGCCATTGGCTACCCCAATCAGTCGGTAATCCTTGGTGAAGTGGGCGAAGATGACAACACAGTTTACTTTGAAAACGAACATGGCGACCATGTTGTTCCCAAACGATCGCTCGAGGATGTGATTATTATCCCTGAAAGGGAAAGCTAAGTCCACTTTGTGCAGGTCAGTTGTGCGGAAATGCTTAATTTTGCCGCTCTTTTTAAGGTATAACTCCGCATGGCACAAAAAATTGGCATTCCGAAAGGAACAAGGGATTTTACTCCCGATCAGATGATCAAAAGAAACTACCTCTTCGATACCATCAAAGAAGTTTTTCAACAGTACGGTTACTTACCCATCGAAACGCCCTCGATGGAAAACCTGAGTACCCTCATGGGGAAATATGGTGAAGAAGGTGACAAACTGCTGTTTAAAATTCTGAACTCAGGAAATTACCTCTCCAAAGCTGACCCTGAATTGTTGAACGAGGAGTCGATCAACAAGCTCACCACAAAGATCTCGGAAAAAGGACTGCGTTACGATTTAACCGTGCCATTTGCCCGTTTTGTGGTACAACACCAAAACGAAATCAGCTTTCCATTTAAACGCTACCAAATACAGCCCGTTTGGCGTGCCGACCGTCCCCAAAAAGGCAGGTACCGTGAATTTTTTCAATGCGATGTGGATGTGATTGGTAGCAATTCACTTTTAAATGAAGTGGAATTGATTCGCATGGTGGATGATGTGTTTAAAAAACTCAACATCAACGTGGTGATTAAGCTCAATAACCGAAAGATTTTGAGTGGTATTGCCCAAACCATCGACAAGCCCGAAATGCTGACCGACCTGACCACTGCCATCGACAAACTGGATAAAATTGGTCTCGATAAAGTATACGAAGAGCTAAAGTCAAAGGGGTTTTCTGAAGAAAACATTCAACATCTGGAACCCATCATTAACTTAAGTGGAACCAATGCCTCGAAGCTAAACTGCTTGCGCGAACTCATTGGACACACAAAAGATGGCGTAGCCGGAATCATGGAGTTAAACACCGTTCTGAACCACCTTGCAACGCTGAATATACGTTCGGAGGTTGAGATTGATCAATCTCTCGCTCGCGGACTTAATTATTATACTGGAGCCATCATTGAAGTTAAAGCCAAAGACGCTCAAATTGGAAGCATTTGTGGAGGTGGCAGATACGATGACCTGACCAGCATTTTCGGACTTTCAGGAATGTCGGGAGTAGGCGTTTCGTTTGGCGCCGACCGCATTTATGATGTAATGGAGGAGCTCAATCTTTTCCCCGAAAACGCACAACATAACACTCAGGTCTTGCTGGTAAACTTTGGTGAAACCGAAGCCAAGCATAGCCTGCTGATGCTACAAAAAATTCAGGAGTCCGGCATCCGTGCTGAGCTTTATCCCGATGCTGACAAACTGAAAAAACAAATGAAATACGCCGATCAAAAGCACATTCCCATGGTCTTGTTGGTGGGCGAAGAAGAAATTAAATCAGAAAGTTACAACCTGAAACACATGAAAACAGGTGAACAGGAAAAAGTAACCCTAAACGAATTGATAGAAATCATTCAAAACAGCAAATAAACCTTATTAAACCAAAATAATGAAAACCGGTATACATATTATTAACCATGGCAAATTAACATTTAAAGCCATATTCGAATTGCTCAAACATGAGCATTCTATTCAATTATCCGACGAATCGAAAAAAAGAATCGAAGATTGCAGGACCTATCTTGATAACAAAACCGCCAACCAGGACGATCCCATTTACGGTATCAACACCGGATTTGGTGCTTTGTACAACCAACGTATCTCGCGTGAAGACCTGGGCAAACTTCAGGAGAATCTGGTCAAATCGCATGCCTGCGGACTGGGTGACGAAGTACCACAGCACATCGTCAAATTGATGATTTTGCTTAAAATTCAGTCGCTGTCGTACGGCCACTCCGGAGTACAACTCATCACGGTTGAACGTTTGGTTGACTTTTACAACCAAAATGTACTACCTGTAGTGTATCAACTGGGATCGTTGGGCGCCTCCGGTGACTTGTCACCATTGGCTCATATGTCATTAGCCTTACTGGGATTAGGTGAGGTTTACGACAATGGCAAACGCACCACCGCAGCTCAGGCCTTGGCCAAACGCGGCTGGGAACCCATTAAATTGAAATCGAAAGAAGGTCTGGCTTTACTCAACGGAACACAGTTTATGAGTGCCTTTGGAGTGACTTCCTTGCTCAAACTGTTCCGTTTGTCAGAATTGGCCGACATCATCAGCGCCATCTCCCTGGATGCTTTTGACGGCAGAATTGAACCCTTCATGCATGAATTGCATGTCATCCGTCACCACAAAGGTCAGATTCAAACCGCTGAACGGATGCGCTTATTGCTTGATGGCAGTGAGATTATTTGTCGGGAAAAAGAACATGTCCAGGATCCCTATTCGTTCCGTTGCATTCCGCAGGTACACGGAGCTTCCAAGGATAGCATCAACTATGTATCAAGCGTATTTTCATCTGAAATCAATGCCGTTACAGATAACCCAACCATTTTCCCTGAACTGGATGTAATCGTTTCCGGAGGTAACTTCCACGGACAACCATTGGCTCTAGCGCTGGACAATATGGCCATCGCTGCCGCGGAATGGGGCAATATCAGCGAACGCCGTACTTACCAGTTGTTGAGTGGAAAAAGAGGATTGCCCCACTTTTTGGTTGCAAATCCTGGGTTAAACTCTGGGTTCATGATTCCGCAATATACCGCCGCTTCCATTGTCAATCAAAACAAACAACTGTGTACACCTGCCTCAGTTGATTCCATTGAATCGTCGCAAGGACAGGAAGATCATGTGAGCATGGGAGCCAACGCAGCTACCAAAGGATATAAAGTGGTGGAAAATCTGGAGCGCATTCTGGCCATCGAACTTTTCAATGCTGCACAAGCGCTGGATTTCCGCCGTCCGGCCAAATCGTCTCCTTTCATTGAGGATTTTGTTAAAAAATACCGTGAAAAAGTGGATTTCATCGAAGAAGACAAAATCATGCATGATGAAATGGAAAAATCCATTCAATTTCTGCGTGAAGTTGTTTACGAAATTCCGGATGCCATCAACCCTGAAGTTTAGTCAAAGATCATCTGGTAAGGACGAGTGATTTCTTCGGCCAACTGTGGAATAGAAATGTACTTGCTTTCGCGTCGATATTCACGTCCGTCGAAATACAACAACAATGTAGGATTGGCAAATACCTGATATCCTGCGGGGATATCAGGATATTTTTCTGAATTGACAAAAAACAGTTTCAGTTTCGGGAACTGTTCATCAACCAACTCCTTGACCTTAGGCCGCAGGCTTATGCAAGGAGCACAATGATCGTTATAAAAATACAAGATAACAGCTTCATTTGCTGCAAGGACATTGCTCACTTGTTCTTTGGAAGTCAATTCGGTATACATCGGGAAATATTTAAAGTGTGTTTTTTAATGCGGCAAAATTACATCAAAAGTGTTTAGATGCGATTCCATATTATCATTGGTGATTATCAGATAATTTCGAATATACATTACAGAACGTCCATTATAAAAAAAGGACAAATAGCCGATCAATTTCGTGGAGCTTAACTTGCCATTTTGAAAAAGGAAAAAAACCACTTGAAACAAAATCAACCATAATTTTCTCTAATTTCGCTTGTCGATGGCAATCCACCCTAACAATTACAGCTTGTCAAGGTGATGCTGTTCATTATTTTTACCGGAAAACCAGGTTAAAACCATCCGGCTAACGTTTAAAAACAGTTGAAAATGACATTCATTATCACAGGTTCAGACTTAACCATTGCAGATGTGGTTAATGTCGCCCGCAACAACCAACCAGTTGCCTTACATCCCGAAGCATTGGAACGCATAAAAAAATGCAGGGCCATGCTCGAGAGAAAAATTGATGCCCATGAAATCATGTATGGTGTCAATACGGGAATTGGAGAGTTCTCCGAGGTAGTACTCAACGACGATCAGGTAAAAGACTTTCAGAAATACCTGATATACAACCATGCTGCAGGTATTGGCGATGCCATGCCTCTGGAGTATGTACGGGGAGCCATGTTGGGACGCATCAATGTACATGCGCACGGTAATTCAGGAATCAGACCCGAAATTACCCTGACCCTTGTTGAAATGTTGAACAAAGGAGTTACTCCTTTTGTATGCCAAAAAGGATCGGTAGGAGCCTCCGGAGATTTGGCTCCCATGTCACAAATAGCGCTGTTGTTGATGGGCGAAGGAAAAGCCTATTATCAAGGAGAATTACTGGAAGGTGCTGTCGCCATGGAAAAAGCCGGCATTTCCGTTCCCGGATTACAAGCCCGCGACGGACTTGGAACCATCAACGGATCGAATGTGCTCACCGCCATGAGCGCTATTTTTCTGTTCGACGCCAACAACTGGCTGAAACAAGCCGAAATTGCTGCAGCCATGTCGCTGGAAGCCCTCAAAGCCAACATGGGACCCTATAATTCACGGCTACATGAAGTAAGAGGATTTAAAGGTGCTGTGCGTAGTGCCAAGGCCATTGCCAAGCTGGTTGAGGGTGGCGATTTAAAAACAGGAAAAGTCGCACACAAGGTACAGGACGCATACTCCATGCGATCGACTCCGCAAGTTATCGGCGCTGCTCACGACGCCCTCAATTATGCAAGATCACAAGTAGAAATTGAATTGAATGGTGTGGGCGATAACCCCATTTTCTTTCCTGATGAAAACATGCAACTCTCAGGCGCCAACTTCCAGGGCACGCCTGTTTCCCTTCCTATGGACATGGCTGGCATTGCCATCACCATGGTAAGTGTGATGTCGGAGCGCCGCATGAACCGCTTAAACAATCCAGCACTGAGCTGTGGACTACCTCCATTCCTGACCAAAGGAGCCGGTATGTTCTCCGGATTGATGTTAAGTCAATACACTGCCGATATGCAAATCGTCGAACAACGCATTCTATCTGCTCCTGCATCCATTCAGAGTATTCCCGCTGCAGCGGATCAGGAAGATTTTGTATCGATGGGGATGAATACCGCCATCAAGAATTTCCAGATCCTCGACAATGCATACGGAATTCTAGGCATCGAAATGATGGCAGCTGCACAAGCGCTGGATTTCCGTGAATATAAATTCGGAACTGGTGTAACCAAAGCCCATGAGGTAGTGCGTCGCCATGTGGATTTTCTCGAAATCGATCGTCCACTATACAACGACCACAATGCCATGAAGGCCCTAATTAAATCCTGTGAAGTGCTTACTGAAGTAGAAGCATCCATTGGAAATTTATCCTAATTATCGATCACTATAGAATGAATCAAAACGCCCCCATCAGACCACAACTCTTAACCTTGCTCTGCATCCTCACTTTCTTTGGAAGTGGAATGCTTTCCTTTGTCAATATAACCATGTTTGGATTATACGATAGCTTTTTACAAGCCTACCAACAAGGTGCATTCGAAGCTTTTGTATTGAACAAAGAGCAAGAGGAGGTAATCAATTTACTTTTTGCGGTAACACCGACCTATTACCTTTCTCAAGGCATTACGTATGGCATTAGTCTGATAGGGGCTATTTTAATGTGGAATTTTAAAAAACTAGGATTCCATTTGTATGCCATAGCGCAAATCATCGTGCTGATCCTTCAGCAAATCTACCTTCCCTCACTACCCTTTCCCACCATGGAATTGTTGGTAACCACCTTATTCATTGTTCTCTATGCCCGTCATTTAAAATTCATGTATTCATGATAAGCGAAACGGAAAACCAAGTGGAAGCCATTCCCCAACATCAGTCCAACGGAAAACCCTTTTTAATTAGGGTAATTGGGATTGCCACCGTGGTGATGGGTGTGATTGGAAGTTTGTTTTTCGGCTCCTTAATCATATTCCTGTTAACAGATGCGGAATTTGCCATTCGATTCCAGCAAACCTATTTCAATATGGGTGCCTTTGGAATATATCTTGGCTCAGCATTGGGACTTCACCTCCTACTTATTATCACGGGCATTTTCATCTTCCGTCTCAAAAAAAACAGCCATTGGATCTTTTTGGGAACAAGTACAGGATTGATGCTTTTATCACTGATGGTCGACCAAAATCTGCTGTGGACAGAAGTAATCATCACTTTTGTGTTTTTTATCATTATTTTTCTCTTCCGCAAAAAACATAACTAGCTCATCTATTTGTTATTTATTAACAACATAAGCGACAAATAAATGAGCATTTCGAGCCCTTAAATGAAATTTCAATCGATTGAAATTTCATTTTGTATGGTAAAAAAAACAAATGTTTGTTAAAGCTTGTTAAATAATTATTAAGTTTGTTGTCTCAATGCCGAATCCTAAGCTCGGTTTTGGGACATAAAGACACATAAATTTAATATTTATCGTTTTTTTTTACAAATTCATTAACCAAAAATTATCATTATGAGAAAAATTACAATTTTGCTGGCTTTCTTGTTTTTGCTGGGGGCTAATTTGGCCCAAGCACAAACGAGGACCATTAGTGGCAAGGTTACCAGCTCTGAAGACGGTAGCGGCCTGCCTGGCGTTACTGTTTTGGTGAAAGGAACCCAAATGGGAACCATAACCGACCTCGACGGTAACTACACACTGAATGTTGCGCCAGAACACAAAACACTTGTTTTTCGATTTGTTGGTATGAAAACCATTGAAAAGGAAATAGGTGATCAAGAAAGCATCAGCGTTAGCATGGAAACTGATGCCTTAATGATGGATGAAGTAGTTGTAACAGCAATAGGAATCACAAGGCAAGCGAAGGCCTTAGGATATTCAGCTACAACTGTTTCTGGCGACGATTTGAACAAGGCGGCTCCAGTTAGCATGATGAGCTCACTTCAAGGTAAGGTTGCCGGGGTTAGTATTGCAAATACCTCGGGAGCACCTGGTGCCTCCACCTCGGTTATTGTTCGTGGCTACTCCTCAATTAATGGAAGCAATCAACCCTTATACGTAGTGGATGGGTCTCCTGTTGAGAACTCGCGTGTTGGTGCAACCACAACAAGTCGCTCACAGGACTTTGGAAATGCTGCAAATGACATCAACCCTGATCTTATTGAAAGCGTAACCATTCTTAAAGGCGCATCAGCTACTGCTCTTTACGGATCAAGAGCTGCAAATGGAGCAGTAATTATTACAACAAAAAAAGGAAAGTTAGGACAAGGAAAACCAGGCAAAATTAATGTTAACTTTTCTACCTCCGCAGACTTCTCTTCTCCTTTAAGAATTCCTCAGTTACAAAACACCTACGGACAAGGATGGTCAGGACTCTGGGCATCTAACGAAAATGGTAGCTGGGGACCTAAAGTGGATGGAAAAACACGTCCATGGGGAAACGTAGTTGACAACTCACAACTTACCAAGCCCTTTTCGGCACAGGAAAACAACCTTAGAGATTTTTACGATATTGGAACCACCTATAACAATACTATTTCATTAAGTGGAGGAAACGAACATTCTACATTCTTGTTTTCTTACAACAATGTTAATTCGGATGGTGTAGTACCTACAGATGCAGACTCATACAAAAGAAATGATTTTGCACTTAAAGGCAGCATTACGAATGGAAAATTTACTGCAAGTGGATCAGCAAACTATGTTAGAAAAGACTCAAAATTTGTGACCACTGGACAAGGAACTTCAGCTGGAAATACGATGTTTCAGGAAATCATTCAAACACCAAGGGATGTCAGTATTGTAGATATGGCTGATTATAATAACAAGTTCTACAATGTTGACAATTTTTACACTCCCTATGCTCAAAACCCATACTTTGTTTTAAATGAAAATGGCAATAATTTTATCTCTGAAAGGTTCTATGGAAATGCGTTTTTTAAATATGATTTTACTAGCGAAATATCAGTAAATGCACGCTTATCTACAGATGTTATTAATTCGATGCTCAAAGACTGGCAGGCAGTAGCAATTCCTAAAAAAGGTTCGCCCAATGAAGGTAATACTACAGTAGGTGGCGTCAGTGAGCAATCATATTACTCAAGGGAATTTAACAGTGACGTAATGGTTAATTACAACAAAAAGTTAAATAGCGACCTGCAACTCGACGCTCTCTTAGGATGGAATGTGTTACAACGCAACCACAGAGAACAAATCACTACAGTTGAAGCACTTACAATACCAGAGTATTATAATTTGAACAACAGTCCAAATGCACCAACAGAAGCCTCTTCATTTTATGAAAATAAAAGATTATATGGAGTTTATGCTCAGGCTGACTTGAGTTTTAAAGATTATCTCTTCTTAAATGTTGTGGCAAGGAATGACTGGTCTTCGACGCTTCCAAAAGACAAAAATTCATTTTTCTATCCCGGAGTTGGGTTAAGTTTCATCTTAACAGAAGCCATTTCAGCTCTGGAAGGAAACGACATCTTAAGTTTTATCAAACTTAGAGCAAGCTGGGGGATGACTGGTAATGATGCTGATCCTTATAGCATATACAGTACACTTGTAGCTGCTGATATCAATTTAGGGTTTGGTGACATTCAATTTCCAATCGATGGAGTAACTGCTTTTGAAATGGGAAATGAACTTGGAAATGCTGAATTACAACCAGAAATCACTTCAGAATGGGAAGTTGGAGCAGACATCCGTTTCTTGCAAAGCAGAATAGGAATAGATGTAGCCTATTATTCAAAAGAAACCGACGGTCAAATTATGCCAATCAGCATTGCTCCTAGCTCTGGCTATACAACAAGAGTAGTCAATTTAGGTGTAGTTTCAAATAAAGGTATAGAACTGGCTCTAAACCTTGTTCCAATAAAGACAAGAAACGTTACTTGGGATCTTACTTACACTTATACTCAAAACAGAAGCGAAGTTGTTTCTCTTCCTAACGGGATTGAAAAATACACCTTGTACACAGCATATGGAATTGAATATAATGCAGTTGTTGGAGAACCATTGGGTCAATTCTTAGGTCAGGGTCAAAAATATACCGAGGATGGAAAAGTAATTGTTAGCAGTAGTAACGGTATTCCTGTCAACAATACAGAAAAAGTAGTTTACGGAACATCAGAAGCAGATTATTTTATGGGGCTTTCGTCAAACCTACGGTACAAAAACTGGAACTTAGGAGCAACATTAGATTATCAAAAAGGAGGACTATTCTATAGTTATACTGCCAGACTGAATTATTTTGTCGGAAATGCAACCAATACCATGTACAACGACAGAAACCCATTCATCGTTCCCAATTCAGTTAATGAAATTGATAATGGTGATGGCACTTTTTCATATGTAGAAAACACCACTCCTGTTGACAAATCCAACATAAATGAATATTGGAATCAAACGACCAATAACTCTATTTCGCAAGAACATGTTTTAGATAAGACATTTATGAAATTAAGAGAATTAACTTTATCCTATAATGTACCACATAGTTTCTTAAAAAAGACTCCGTTCAATAGCTTTACCATTACTGCGTTTGGAAGAAACCTTCTTATGTGGACACCCGAAGAAAACAACTTCATTGATCCTGAGTCAACAACCTACGGAAACGATCTTCGTGGTCAGTTTGGCGAATTCGCTGTTGGCCCAACGGTACGATCATTTGGAGTTAAACTACAATTGTCATTCTAACGAATAAAAAGAAAATAGTATGAAATTAATATTTAAATATTTGCTAGTTTTTTCCATGACACTTTCATTTGTTTCATGCGAAAAGGATTTTCTGGATGTCAATACGGATCCTAACAATCCTACCGTAGATGTCGCTACCCCGGAACTACTGTTTCCAGCAGCAGTGGCTTCATCAGCGGGAAGAATTGGCGCTGAATATGCTATTATTGGCGGAATGTGGTCACAATACTGGACACAATCAAATGCAGCCAATCAATACAAAGCATACGACCAATTCAATATTACTCAAACCACTGTACAATATACGTGGCAAGAAGTTTTCTCAGGTGCACTGAATGATTATTATATCATTATCAACAAGTCTAAAGAAAACGAAGATTGGGTTTATTATCTGATGGGATCCGTAATGAATGCCTACACATACCAAATTATGGTGGACTTTTACGATAAAGTACCCTATGACGAAGCATTCCAAGGTGATCAAGGAAATTACAGCCCCATTTTTAATGATGGTGATTATGTTTATACTAAACTGATTGAACAGATTAACGATGCTTTAGCTCAAGACTTTGATGCTAGCACGAACTCAGCGGTTAGTAAAACCGATTTTGTATTTGGTGGTGATATAACCAAATGGAAACAGTTTGCCAATACATTAATGCTGAAAATGTACTTAAGAATGGTTTATGCTAAACCCGATATTGCTAAGGCAGGTATTGAAAGCCTTTATAGCAACGGAAACGGTTTCCTTACCTCAGACGCAGCCATGACACAGTTTATCGATGCTGCGGGCAAGAGCAACCCATTATATGAATACAATTTCCGTCAATTAAATGTTGCCACAAACCTTAGGGCAAGTGTCACCTTTATGTCCTGGTTACAAAACAATGGCGACCCCAGAATTGACGCCTATTATACTCCAGGCTCAGGTGGACAAAAAGCCATGAATCAGGGTACTTTTAGCCTCCCAAGCACAGAATTAGATCCTACAACTGTCTCCGTTGCATTAGTACATGCCACTGATCCTGTATATTTCATTTCTGCAGCAGAATCCTTCTTTCTTCAAGCTGAAGCTATAGAAAGATTTTTTAGTGGAAATGGTGCAAAAGAAGCTTATGAAGCTGGTATTGAAGCGGCGTTTGCTCAAGTAAGTATAACTACAGATGGCATTTATGATGATGGTCAACCATATGCTTATCCAACTGGAGATTTTGAGTCAAAACTAGAAGCTATAATCACCCAGAAGTGGGCATCATTGCCGGGAGCACATGCCTTTGAAGCATTCTTTGAAAAAAACAGAACAGGTTATCCTAAAACAAGTGCTGTTTTCTCAGACAATGCCAGCTACATCCCTGGTCAGATTGTTTATCCTGCAGAAGGAATTTCATCTGGGCAATTTCCTAAAAGACTCATGTATCCTGATATTGAGACTACAAGAAACCCAAATACCCCTACTGCCGTTGCTTTCACAACCAAAGTTTGGTGGGATAAGAAATAATTGTTAACATAAAAAATATAATATTATGTATAAATATTTAACATATATCGGTTTGGTAATTTTCACTACTGTGCTAATAAGCAGTTGTAAAAAGGAAACCACCAAAGATATTTCTGAAGTAACATACTATGCAACATTCGACATGAAAGGTGATGCATACATTATTCTCGAGAAAGGAACACCCTACGTTGAACCAGGAGTAACTGCAAGTGCCGATGGCGTTGATTTACCTGTAGTTATTGAAGGAAGTGTAGACGCAGATGTTCCTGCCGTTTACTACATCACCTATTCAGCAGTAAACGACGATGGTTATAACGCAATGGTAGAGAGAAAAATCAGAGTAATTGAATATGGCTTTGATGGTACGGATATCTCTGGAACCTATGCTGGCATTCGAGTTAATAAAGATAAAGGTGGTACTGTCACCATTACCAAAATAGGCCCGGGTGTTTATGAAATTGATGACATCCTTGGTGGTTATTATTGGCAAGCCGTTTCATATGGACCTAATTACGCTGCAAATGGTATTTTTACTGAAAATGCTGACGGAACTTGGACAAGTTCGCAAGGTTATGTACCTGGTTGGGGAGATCCCACTGAAGCACAAGACATCGTAATTGATGGTGGCACAATCGCTTATTTTGCATTAATGATTGAAGCTGATTTTGGCTTTGATGTAACATTAACAAAACAAGAGTAGTTATTAACATTAAAAATATTCGAATATGAAAAAAATACTAATAATTAGTTTTACACTGTTACTTGGCTTCATGATGTCTTGCGATAAAATGAAAGATCCGGTAGTAGATTATGTAAACTTAGGAAAAACACTCCCAGGAGAATGGTGGGTTACATATACTGTTGACGGGGTTGATATTTATGGTGCAGGTCATAGTGTTCTAACCACCTTTAACACTGCTGCCAATACCAGTACAGAGATGTGGATTACCGATAACGGAAATTTTTGGTCTTTTCAAGTAAAAGCCAATGCCAGCGCTGATAATAATACATTTTCAATTGTTGATGGTACGGATCTTATGTACGATGATAACACAACCATTTCAAATGGTCAAGTTTTTATCGATGCTGGAATTACAAAAGCCGGTAATGTGGCAGACAGCATTTACATGGAGATTGAATGGGCATCTGACCCCGGAACTATTTATGTATGTTCAGGAGTAAGAAGAACAGGATTTCTTGATGATGAATACTAATTCACCAAGTTACTAAAAAAAAAAAAAAAAAATGGCGGCATCTCTTTGATAGGCCGCCATTTTTATTTTAAGGATACGTTAAGAAAACCATTACCCAAAACTTTTCATGGGCAAACAAAAGATAAAGGCTCCTTAAAACCTCAACTTCTCTTCAAACACACCAACCACACTGTCAAAAGCTTGTTGATAGGCAGTGTCGATGGGTAAACTTGGAGGTGATTCAACCTTCAGTGGATCGATGGCTTGTCCGTTACGATAGAACCGGAAGTCGAGATGCGGGCCGGTGGCCAAACCTGTTTTACCTACATAACCAATTAGCTCTCCCTGGCGTACATGTTTACCAACCGCCATGCCTTTGGCATAGCCTTTCAGGTGCATGTAGGTAGTTGAATAAGTTCCATTGTGTTTAATGGTTATATAATTTCCACCCCCTCGTTTTTGATAGTCTTTTTTGGTGACCGTACCATCTCCAACCGAAAAAACAGGAGTTCCTTCTGGTGCTGCATAATCAATACCATGGTGTGGCCTCCTGATTTTAAGCACCGGATGTAAACGGCTGTTGGAAAAATGCGAAGATATGCGGGTAAAACGCAAAGGTGCCTTTAAAAAAGTACGTTGCAGACTTTTCCCTTGCTCATCAAAATAATCACCCTTGCCGTTCTGAACGAAATAAAAGGCATACAAACTATCGCCTCCATGCACCATCATGGTAGCTTGCACTCTTCCAAGACCTATATACTCGCCACCAACAAATTGTTTTTCATAAATTGCCCGGTATGTGTCTCCCTTTTGCAATCCAAAAAAATCGATGGTCCAGGCATAAATTTCAGAGAGTTCGTTAGCCAGATTAGGATCGGCATTGAGAGCCACCAAAGAGTTCCACAACGAAGATTCTATGGTTCCCTGAATGGAATCTGATACAATTTCAATGTTTTTTTGCCCCAAAGAAGCTGTCACCGTATCGCTTAATCCGTAAAGCACATATGAAACGGGGGAGATTTCATAAACAAAATACAGAGGTTTTGGCAAAGAATCGCGGGTTGAAATAACCGAATACCTGTTTCCAGAACGAATGCGACGAACATCGAAGGTATCGCGCGTATGGCGGGCCAGGTAGTCGATCATGCCATAGTTAACTCCATGACGTAACAAAATATCCGACAGAAATTCGTTTTTCTTAACGATTCCTTCAAATACCTCCAGACTATCTACCACAATTCCGTAGGCCATGGTGGGCTCAGGCGTTGCAACTTCTTCGGGAATCCCTTGGGTTGAAATATCAGTTTGGCGTGAGGATTCACATGCGGAAAACAGCAGTAAAAGACTGATCACGCATAAGGAAAAATTTCGGAACATAGATCAGAGATAAGGATAGTGAGTAACAATGAGCCTAAAACAATCAAGCCTTCGCTTTTATTGCCTTCTTATTGGTAAATTTTAAGATTAAAAACCCTCCGGCTACAAACGGTATGCTTAACCATTGTCCCATATTGAGCAGCATGTTTTGTTCAAAATCAACCTGGGGCAATTTAATAAATTCAATAAAAAAGCGCACAGCAAACAGGATAATAAGGAAATAAGCAAAAATGCGCCCTTCTACGGGTTTTCCATCATGTTTATAGTAATACCAATAAAGGAATCCGAACAACATCAAATAGCTCAGGGCTTCATATATTTGAGTGGGGTGATGTGCAATGGTGTATCCCGGACCAAAATCACGCACAAAAATAAAACCCCAGGGTAAGGTAGTTACATCGCCATAAATTTCAGAGTTCATCAGGTTACCCATTCGGATCAAAAATCCGGCCAAAGCCGTTACCAAAACCACATGGTCGAGCACCCAAAAATAATGCCTGTGGTAGTGCCGTGAGAAAAAATACAATCCAATCAATATACCCACTGCAGCACCATGGCTTGCCAAACCACCTTCCCAAACTTTTAGAATATCCCAAGGGTGAGCTAAATAATAGGCTGGTTCGTAGAACAAACAATGCCCCAGTCGCGCACCAACAATGGTGAATATCAACATGTAGGTAGCCAAATCGTCGAGTACCTTAATTGGAACACCTTCCTTTTTAAACATCTTTTGCAAAATCAGGTATCCAAACACGAATCCCAAAGCAAAAAACAAACCATACCACCTTACGGAGAAACCTCCAATGTAAGGCCAGGTTTCAGGAAGAATAAATATTTCGGGCCGAACGTTCCAAACGATGTCTAAGAGTAGCATATAATAAACTTTTTTGCAAAGTTAGTCATTTGCTACAATCGACGATATTCAAAAGTAGGATATCCTTTTTCGCCGGTGATGGGATCGTAAAAACTTGTGAAACGAAGTTTAAAAAATACACCCGTCCGTGTTTGGATAAAGTAATTCCAGTTTGGATGACACTCGTAATAAAAGTCACCGCCATTGATATCACCCACCAGCTCCTTCCAGTCGTAGCCAATTACATCCGGATTTCGAACATAATCCAGCGTTAACACATCGTCCACCGTAACATCGTCGAAAACCATGGTGGAATCAAACGAAACAACGACATCTGCAGAATTAATGAGTACTCCAGTCAACAAATAGGGATAGGCATCACCTTCATCGGTCCATAACATGGTTGAATACTGTGTAAAAAGCAAATCCCAGTTATCTGATACGGGCTCTAACTGAAGGGAAGTATTGGTTTGAAAACTATATTGAATGGTATTGTAACCCGGATCTTTTGGGATGGTCACCTCCTGTAGATCGGAATTATCCATTTTACAGTACGAAAAACGATAGGCATCACCCACCAAGGAATGGAAAATCAATTTGCGCAAACCCAACGGATTTCCCAGGGCATCAATCCCCCGGTTTATCACATAAACCCTTTCGGGATAAGTGGTATCCAATCCGGTTATTTGTATCCAATTCTTAAAGGCCAGCGAGTCAGGGTCGCCACTGGAAGCGTCAAATCGCCATTGCAGACCCAAGGTATCTGTCACCAGTTCAAATTGTCGACTTTGGGTTTCGGCTGCCATCATAAAAGAAGCCGTATTGAGCTTTATTACGAATCCGGTATCGACAGAGGAAAACAACAGGTCGCAATCGCTTTTCAGGTTTCGCGACACTTGCTCTCCAGTCATCAGGTTAAAGTATATCTGAGCATCATAATACTGTGTCATCGAAATCATTTCCACCTTGGTAGTATCCACAGGATGTGGTGCAATTTTAACATCCTCCTTAAAACACGAGGTAATACCCATCAGGAAAAATACAGAAAGCAACAGAAGAAAAAAGATTTTTTTCATTATTGACCAATATTAAATTGCAATTTCACAAAAAATGTACGTCCCCATGCCACAGGCATCCCCGAAGAACTTCCTCCGCCTGAATGACCCGAACCGCCACCAGTAGATCCACTCACATTGACATCGGTATTATCAAACAGGTTTTTTGCCCCAACCTGAACATTTAAGCGCCGTTTGTAAAACCAGCGACTTACATTGGCATCCAAGGTATTGTATGCTTCAACAGTGGCAATAGATAACTGATCAGACGCATCGAGCAACAGTTCCGGATAAGCACCGTTGAATTTGTAATAAACACTAAATTCCAAACCTGAGCGGACAAAACTAATATTCGACTGTGCAGTGAAGTCACTTGAATAAAAAAATCCCCGATCTTCTACTAGGGTACTATTCTCAAGTTTCCTTCCGGTAACTCCATATCCCAAAACCAATTTAAGCCAGGGATACACCCGGTTATTAAACTTAAAATCAAATCCCTGGGTATAATACTGATCGATATTGATATACGAATAGGTCAATGGATCATCGCTCACTTTCGCAAGCTGAATTTTATTCTTCAGGTGATTATAATACATCCCAAAATCAACTCCCCAATTATAGGTTGCAGCTGTTTTGGTATTGTAGGTTAAGTCGGTGCTTATGTTTACGGAAGTTTCGGCAATCAGGTCGGGATTTCCCACTACATTGTGATTCACATCCACAAAAAACAAATACAGTTCTTTTAATGAGGGAGCTCTAAACCCCTTTGCCATTGAGCCTCTTAATATGAGCTCCTCGCGAATATTCCATTTTACATTCAACGAATAAACCATTGGCGCATTGTATTTGGTATTATAAATCAAACGCACGCCCGGTTGAATACTAATTTGTGGCAAAGGAGTGTATGCGATACTTAAAAAAGCAGCATAATCGCCAATTTCCTGCCGATTATCCTCAACCCGTTTTCCTCCGCCACTCTCATAGTTTAAATCCAATCCAAGTTGGTATTTTAGCAATTCGCTGGACAAGCTGTTATTGAACACAGGTCTAAACAAAAAGTTATCGAACCAACTGGTATCTTGGGTGTCAATGCCTACATACAATTCCTTATCCAGGGTTGTTAAATCCTTGATGTAGGTATTTTTTGTCCTGTTATAATAGGAATAGGCAGTAACCAAATTAACATTACCAGTTTTAAATACCCTTTGATTGACTTCGCCACGTCCGGTCCAACGGGTTGTAAAGTAGTATTTATCAAAAGCTTTGTCCCAGTTAAAAATAGGTGAAGGATTGCCATAATCACGAATTTCTTCGTTAAAATAACCCAAGGTCAACTTGACGGATGTTTTTTTAGTGAAATACATGTAAGATGCATCCCCGTCGTACTGCAATTTGGGATTCCATTCCATGTATCGGGGGGCATCGCTTACGCTAAAACCACCAAAGAAATTTCTCGATCCATTAAAGGAAACACTATTTCTACCTTTTGCATATGATCCCGATAAGGCAAAATTATAAACACCTACTGATTCGGTATAAGCTTCACCACTGAAAGTATATTTTTGTCTGTCGGGACGTTTTGTGATCAAGTTAATCACACCTGCCAAGGCATTGCTACCATAAATCACCGACATGGGACCTTCGATAATCTCCACATGATCGATGTTTTGCATGTTCATCTGATCCAAATCGAGTTCACCGTTTTGCCGTCCGATAACAGGAACACCGTCCACCAAATACTTCACGTGCTCACCTCCCATTCCCTGCATTTGAATGCCAGAACCAAAGATATTACTTCGCGTGGACCGGATGTTCAATTCACCGGAAAGTAATTCGCTTAAATTATTAGCTGCCTTCTGGTTAATGGTCACCGAACCGATGGTCTTTACCTTATAAATCGACTTATCCACACGTTCCGGCGCAATTTGTCCGGTAACCACCACTTCATCCACATTATAAACCGTTGGTTCTAACATCAGTACCCTATCCTTGCCGGGAAAAAGTGTATCTACCGCTGATAAGTAACCAATAAATGAGGTGCGAATTACGATGGGAGAAGATATTAAAAAGGAGACATCTCCCCGATCGTCAGTCATGCCAGCAAGAGGCTTTCCTGTTGCAGGAGGAAGGTATTCACCCACCACGTGAGCATACGAAATGGTTCGCCCGCACACTTTATCTTTTAATGTCAACCTGGTATTTTGCTGACCGAGCACATGGGATGTGGTCAGCAAAACCAGGCAAACAAATACCAGAAAAATCCTCATCCGTTTATCGGATCATTAGTTTCTGTGTATGAACCGTATTGTTAAAAGAAATTTTGGTGACATACACTCCTGTAGTTAAATCAAAATGGAAGGTAGCACCTGACTCGAGGCTTTGACCTGAAACCTGTTCTTCAAAAACAACACGTCCGTTTAAATCGTAAATATTGAACTGTGCATCGCCTTTAATATCCGTTGCATGTACAGTCAGCTGATGTGTTGCTGGCACAGGATACATCGACACTACTGTATTTTCGGTATTGATATCCGCGATTGATGACAACGAAACAACCATTTTGTCCAATGCAAAATTACCATTTGAACTTCCACCCCAATAAACAAAGGCGATTTTGTACACATCACCAGTATGACTTTTTACAAAATAGCAGGTAGAATCAACCATTTGAAAGGAAAAAGTACCCATATCAAAATATTTCCAATTGGCGCCCACAACATTTTTATCCACTGAAAAAGATTCAGAAGCCCATTCAGTAAAATCATCTGCAACGGGATAAAAGTGATTGGCCATGGTTTCAAAATTACTTGCAGCTCCTGTAACCAAGTAAGGCACCATATTTCCTTCGTTGTCAGGAACAAGGTCGATAAATTTGGTAAACAGTAAATCCCAAGTGGTGAATTCAGGTTCTCGATCCAATTCGGTATTATTTCGAAGACTATAATATGCAAAACGTTTGGTTTCGTATGGAGCTACATTAAATTCAACACTTTGTTCATCCGATCCATCGAGGTTTGCATATTTAAAATAATACAAATTATCGGCGGAGAATTTTTTCATGATCCAAAGTTTTTTGGAAGTCATATCCGGAAAAACAATCACATATAGCGAATCCCCGGTTAAGTTATGTGTTACCATATTGTAGATTCCCCACCCATAATCAGGGTGACCTGTTTGATTGGCGTTAAAAGCGCCATCTTCCCAATTGGTAGAAGAATTGTGCATTACCGGCCATGTACTCAAGCCAACAGTATCCATGGTAGCCCAGGCACTGGTATCACCTTTGGGATAGGTAAAAAGATTTACGCCGCTACCTTCGTTCACCATAATTCCGGCACTAAAGCGGGGAGTAAAGAATGCAATATCCCAATTGTCGCGAGGTTGCTCCGCAACCAATCCATTAGCAAGACTGTAAAACAAATCGTTGGCATAACCAGGCGCCATGGTTAATGAATCGCGCGTGTATTGCGCTGAAGCATTGTTAAAAGGAAAAAGGGTGGCTGCAAAAAAGACAACCAAGAAACTGAGTTTAAAAATTTTCATGTGTTTTGGTTTAAGTGGTTTAATAAACAAACTCCAATCAATGCTGTTACATCCTAAAAATTTCGGGACATAAAAACAAATTTTGACATCAACTGGTGATATCAAAGCAATGTGTTAATAAATAAAATGTGTTTGAGAGAATTAAACCGCAGGTGGCCCTCGCAAAGAAGCCGATTGTTGAGCCCTTTGCCTGTAAAAGCAGAGAAAATTATACCTTACGGTTGTGGTTTTTGCGAAATCAACTAACTTCTCTGAACAATGATTTACAATAAAAGGATGAAGCGTTAATGAGAAAGAACCGCCATCTGCGGTTTTCCCATTTTTCGTTTTTAATAAAACCGTTCCATTGTCTTTTTTACCAGGTTTGGTAAATGGCGTTTGGGTACCAAAAAGATCGAAACCATAAATGGCCTTTTGGTGGTAATTGATTAAGTCACCAATAACCAGCCAGAAAAAGGTAAATGCCAAAAAGGGAATGGCAATCCTTAATCGTAAGCTCAATTTATTTTTTCTGGTCTTCATTTGGCTACAAAAGTAGCAATATATCTTAACTAACGACTATACAAATTGTTTTTTTAGCGATTCGACCCATTTTTCGATGCGCTCCTCTGATAGGTCTTCCTGATGATGATTATCAAGAGCAAGTCCTACAAACTTACCATCCTTGTTCGCCAAGCTAAAATAAAAATCGTAACCTTCGATAGGCCACTCGCCAATCACACAAGATTTATCGGGCATGCGGCAGTACAAAGTACCCAAGGCATCTACAAAGCTTTCAGGATACTCTTTTTGATCGCCTAGTCCGAAAAGGGCTACCTTACGCTCGCTAAAATCCAGTTGCGACAGGTTATCGATGGTTTTTTCCCATTCATCTTGCATTTCGCCAATTCCCCATGCAGAGGTGCCAAAAATTAAATTCGAGAAGGGCTTCATATCCTCTACGGTTGCCGTTTTAAGATTAAAAATCTGAGCCACATCCGACCCAAGTGCTTGTTGTATCATTAAGGCCGACTTCTCCGTTGTGCCATATGTTGAGCCATAAAATATTCCTACAGGTTTCATCAATTCCGCTATTTGGATTAAATATAAATTAACGGGGCAAAATTAATGTATTTTGTTAAACCACCCAATCAAATCGTAAAAGGATGTCATTCTAATCAAAAAAGTTAACCCCAAAGTGAATAAAAAAAGACTGTATCACTCACAGCACCATTACAACAAACCGCTCAAACAATTTTCTTTTATGTAATAAAACATATTCATAAGGATCTTAACTTCGCAAACTTTTAAACCTAATGACAAATACTGTCATTTAATTTTCAAAACAGAATACAACGCGCAACTATAAGCATGAGAAATGGAAAGGGATTTCCGGGAACAATTTCTCTGGTATTTGTTTTAAATAATTTTTAACCAATGAAAAAACTATTATTATGTGTCATCCTTTCGATGATTGGCACAGCAGCATTGTGGGCTCAGTCAATTAAAGGACCTGAGTCGATTTCTTATTTTCAAGCCCCATCACAAGGAGTAAAATTCGCCATGTGTGATGTGTTTTTATCTTTCGACCAGGCGCTAGCGGATGCCAAAAGAAAGGAGCAGCAAGAGGAAAACAGTGCCATGGGCTCAAAATTCGGCGCCCTAGGAACCGCAATAGCCAATACGGCTAACTCAGCCCTTGATGCAGCAGCGGCAACTTCAAAAGCCATTGACGTTTTCAAGGACGATAAAGGGCGTTTTGATCGGTGGAAACTTATTCCGGACTACATTATTGCCACTCCTGAAATCGACAGACCCATTATTGTGGAAATCTTTATCATGAACGAACCCAACCCCAGTTCCCTGAGTGCAACAACTCCTGTAACTGCGGACAAAGAAGGTTATTATGATGTACCCTATTATGTTAACTGCAGGTACAAAGTTACCACGCCTCGTGGTGAAGTGGTAGCAGAAAAAAACTTCGGTATCTTACAAGGTAAGAAAAAATGGTTGAACTACAAACAACCACCTGAACCAGGCGGAATTGGTTCTGTTACCGTTACTGAAGGATTGAGCACAGAAGAAGAGGTGGGCATCAACGTAGCATTTAACAAAGTTAGAGAAGATGTTTTTGGCATGTATGGATTTGGTGAATTCAGTGCCCCCATCAAATTGGGAGTGATCAAAGAAATAAAAGAATCAAAAAAACTGATAGTCCCTACTTTATCTGTTTTCGAGAACAAACATGGACTCCTGCTTAACAAAGAAGAAAAAGCACAGGTTCAGGAATTTGTAGACATCATCGAAACAGGACTTCCCAATTGCACCGAGAAAAGTCGCTGGGTAGCCTACCACAACCTTTCGGTTTGCTATGCCTGGCTTGAACAACCCGAAAAAGCTAAAGAAGCTTACAAAAAATACGGAGAAGAAATTGCCGAAACCATTGACGAAATGGCCAAATGGAATCTATTGATGCAAGGAAAACTACCTAAAGAAGACCGCAAGGGTTTAGTAATCGGCATGAAAGATTTTAAAAAGTTTGACAACTACCGTAACATTGCCAACTTTGTAGAATACTATGCTTCAGGGGTAAAAAAATACGAGAAACTATTTGTCACCATTAACCGCGACCTGAAACGATTTGTTGATTTTTATGCAGTTAACGACATCATGTGTCAGCTTTTTGAGGTTGACTATCCATTCCAGTTTTTACCTTTGAATGACTTTGCCGGACAACCCAAATCGATGAAGGGTGAAATTTCAAAAGAAGGAGTTGAACCCATTGAATATCAGGTAAAATTCGACAGACGCCGCCAAATTAAAGAACTCGAAGCAGGACAAGTTGCTATTTTAGATGACGGAAGTAAAGAAAAGATTTTCACCCGTGAACTACAGCCCATTTTCAACGAGGACAATGGCAGGTATATTATGATGTCGACACCCAACGAGCGCAATGTATTTGCCGGAGGAAATGACACCCATCGCGGAACACTGCGTCAAATTGAAGAGCCACTTGGCGATATGACGGTAGGTGTTGCCAATAACATCACCAAAAATGCCGGATTTTTTGGTGGAAAATCATCCAATGAATATGTCCAGCTAAAGGTTGACCTGGATGGCAACATTTTCTTTGATGGATCTTCCAGCTATTTCAAAGCCAATGCTATTTTTAAAGACATATTGACCTCCAGCGGCATTGAGCCCAAAAGAACCGACACCCGTTCTAAATTTTCGACACAAGCCAACATTAATGATGCAGGCATGTTTGAAAAATGGGCATGGGACGGCGATGCCTCTACAGATTTTGGTAGTGGCTGGTCACAAGTCAATGGTAAAATTCAAAACATCTCAGCCTCCCGTATGTTGCGCGACATTACCGTACTCGAATCGGATGAGCATGGCAATCCTACCAAAATACAGTACCATTTTGAAATGAAAGGGAAGGTAAGTGTTGAACAAAAGATGAACATTAAGGAATGGTTTATCGAAAGTTACGCTCAAGGAGGAGTTCCTACTGCCAACGTAAGTACCGATAGTTTTGATTTGAGTTCTACCCAAATTTGGGATGGCGTATTCACCTATGACGATCAAGGCAACTGGGTTGAGATGAAAATAGGGCCTTATACTGCCACGCGCACATTTAAATATTAATTCCCGATGAAGCTAGCTGCATCCAACCCATAAACCTGAGGGTTGAATGCAGCTTTTTCCATTCACAACTAAAAAAAAATAGATCAGATGAAACCAACTAAAAAACTTTTCCTTTTTATTGGTATTATTTTGGCTTCGTTTCAGATACAAGCACAAATGTCGAGTGTTACCACCGGCAAAGGAAACGAACTAAAACAAAACTATAAAACCTTTATCATTGTTAACGAGTCTACCGGATGGGTAATGGCTCAAAATCCGGTTAAATACGATGTGAGTGAAGAAATGCCCTTATGCTATTTTACCATCGACAATCCATCTAACATTGTAATGCCCGGAAGTTCAAGACTGATGGTGATACACGATTTAGGTGCTTCCCAAACGGGTGATGCCTACGATTGGGTACTCGAAGACAACCCCGACGAAAAAGATATTTTCTTTGCTCGTTCCAAATTTATCTCTCTGGCCACCGGAAAATGGTGGAATGTATTGGTTGAAGGTGAGGAAATCATCCTGCAAAATGTAGCGACCCACAACTTCCTGACCATTGACAATACCGGAGACTACGCCTCAACAGACAACCGGAAAGAAGCGTCCCGATGGAAACTAATCTATGTATATTAATCCCTTTCAAACGAAGACAACCATGTTTAATAAATACATCTTTACTATCGCTTTAGGCCTGGCATTGATTGGATCCATCGCCTTAAAAGCTCAAAAGGTAGCCTTGTACACCTATCAACTGGGGCATCCTATCAAATTAAAACCTGGAAAAATATACATCAAACCGTTAACCAACAAGGGTGACAAAACCAGCATTGACGTGAATGCCTATTTACTGGAAACCTTTACGTATTGTTTTGAACCTATCGGAGATGCTGACAAAGACAATCCCAATGTATGGTCGAAACAAATCTGGTTCCAACAAACCGATCAAATATCAGAAGCTCAAGTAGTGATTAGCGGCAGTTATCAGATATCGGCCAAAACTGAAGTAGAACAATATCAATTTTACGAGTCGAATACGGCGTTGGCAAACCCCATCCCCTATTTCGAGGTCCGCCCCAAAAACAAAGTAGATGCAGAAATCATTATCAGCTATCAGTATGCCGATAAAAGCATGGATTACGATACCATTCGCTATAGCGATGAGTCGGAAAGAAAGGCCGGTCGTAAAATGAAAAGTCTGGCTTCGATGATAGAAACGTGCGATAAAAATCTGAAATATGAAATTGAACGCACCATTTATTGGGTTGACTATGTGGAAGCCAAGTACGAATTAGAGAAAGTTAAAATTTCGGACAAAGCGTTAAAGGAAGAGTTTAAATCAGCCAGCGACCTTTTTAAAAACAAAGAGATCATGAAACTGGGGAATTTGTGTAAACGCATTTACGAGACTTGTCCGTCGAAGGAAGCGGCCTTTAATTTAGGTGTTTGCTACGAATGGGTAGGAAATTATCCACAGGCCACCAAATATTACAAACAGATGCCTGAATTTCACACCATCGCCAGAATGAAAAAATGCCTGATCTTTTTTGATTACATTCACGAACTAGGTATTGAGACTGAATTGGTGGAGTTTTAATATAATACCTTTGAGTCCACTGCGAGAAGTTTTTTTACCACAAAGGCAATAACCGCTTGTACAACTTTTCGGAATATGCTCACATTAAAAAAAACTCATTTCTTAATAAAAATCGAATAACGCTGCTATAAAATATAACGGCGTTATTTTTTTGCAGACTAGCACAAATATTGATCAACCACACGAAAGAGCAGTTCTTTGTTAATGGGCTTAGTTAAATAGCCATCAAATCCAGCTTCAGTTATTTTTACCTCATCTTCCTCCAGGGCGTAAGCTGTTTGAGCGATCACCTTGAGATCAGGCTTTATTTTCCTAATCTCAATCAAGGCCATATACCCATCCATTACTGGCATTTTAATATCCATCAATACGAGACCTACTTCTGGATTATTGTTACATACTTCAACAGCCTGCAGACCATTTGTTACATAAATTACCGGATACTTTCTTTTTTTAAACAATGCTTTTAGGTAGTATGAATTATCTTGATCATCCTCAGCAATGAGAATATGCATTCTGGTATCTTGCCTACTTTGGGCAGCTGGCAAGTCTTCGATAACAGCCAGCTGTTCGGCACGACTTTCGGCTTCTGTAAGCGGAATAAAAAAGGAAAACCGTGAACCTATACCCAATTCAGAATTCAGACTAAGTTTACCCCCCATCATTTCGACATAAGCTTTAGAAATGGAAAGTCCCAACCCAAAGCCTCCACGTGCAAACTTAAGTTCTTCATCAACCTGTCGAAAACGATTAAAAATAAGTTCATGGTATTTTTTTTCAATGCCAATTCCGGTATCCTGAACCCAAAAGTGGAGCTCATTCATTTTTTCGACTTCACAACCAAAAGTAACTGATCCTTTTTCGGTATATTTAATTGCGTTGGACAGCAAATTAATCAAAACCTGTTTCAATTTCACTTCATCCACGCTGATATTCAGTTCAGGTATCGATTTTTCAAGTTCTAGCGTAACTTTTTTTTCTTCAGGAATGGTTACCTTTAAAGTTTGATACAGATCATGCATAAGTCCTTTTATCGAAATCTTATTCGACCCCAACTCAACAAAACCAGCCTCAATTCGTGACATTTCAATGATATCATTGATAATAGACAACAGATGTCGTCCACTTTTATGCACCACATTGATATAACCCTCTTTTTCAGAAACCTCTAAATCTGGTATACGCAACAAATCAGTAAACCCCAAAATGGCATTCATCGGCGTTCTGATTTCATGAGATAAATTGGCGAGAAAAGCAGATTTTAAGCGATCGCTTTCCTCTGCTTTTGTTTTGGCAACCAAGAGTTCCTGATTTAGTGCTTTATATTGACTATTTTTTTCTTCCAGCTTAAGGTTGGAATCATAAAGCTGCTGTTCCATGAGTTTGCGTTGACTCAAATTGACACCCAAACAAGCCACACCTATCATCCTGTTTTTTTCGTCGAACAACCTGGTGTTATGCCACGAAATAAAAAACCTATCGCCCGACTTACCAATTATTTCGTTCTCATAAACCTCAACGAAACCATCCCCTTTAATGCTTTTCCTAAAAATAGACTCCACCTCCTTTCGCACTTCAGGGGGCAAGAAAACATGAAGCCAATCGCGTTGCAACACTTCTTGCTCGGTATAGCCGGTTAAATCGGTTAAGTATTTATTGCAAAACAAAATTCTGGCATCGGCATCCAATATGAGAGAGACAATATTACCGCTCCTCATAATTTGACTTAAGCGGCGCTCCAGTTCATTGACTTTTTCGAGTGCAAACCTGTTTTGCACATTGCGGGTTTGGTTCATCATCAAAATCCCCAGAAACATGGTTCCAGGCGTGTAAATGATTATCAAGGGTAAAAAGATAGTTTTTACAGTTGTCCATGAAACAGCCACAGGAAGTAAAAGTGACCAGCCAAGCATAACCAAATGAACAACCAAGCCCAAGAGAAGTAATTCTATATATTTATTTTTGAAAGCAAGTAGATGCCGGTATTGCTTCCACAAAACCCCTATGGTTCCTGAAGAAAAAATAACTGCCACCCCCATCCAAACGCCACCGCCTCCCATCCAAAGGCGAACCCCTGCAGTAATCAACATGGCTACAAGCGTTGGAATAAAGCCAAAAAACAATCCGGATACCGCCAACATAATCGAACGGGTATCGAATGTAATTCCGGGCATAAGCGTCCATGGTGAAAACATCAGTACAACACCTATACCTCCGATAATGATTCCAGATAATAATTTAGCCGTCAAGGTTTTTGGCGCATCACTTTTAAGCCAGGTAATTTCATAAACCAGAGCAAAAGCCACCAAAATTCCTATATTCTGAAGCAATCCTAAAATGATAGAGGTTTCCAAAAAGCAATTGTTGATTAAATTAAGGGCTAATATATCAATTATTCTGAATCAATTTATAAATGTAAGAGATTAGATATAAATAGGTGGGAAAGGGTAAAAAAGGAAAAATATCGAATGTCGAACGCTGAATGTCGAATATCGAACGGGTGTCAATCCCTTCAAGCGAGGACGATTGAAGCATTGGAGATTGGTAATAATCCCAGGGATAACCAATCTGAACTAAAAATAATTATCAATCAGGTGAAGCAAAACTTCACGATCGATGGGCTTTGTAACATAATCATTGCAACCGGCTTCAATGGCTTTTTCACGGTCGCCAATGAGGGCATAAGCTGATTGAGCTACGATTAATACTTCTTTATTAAACAAGCGAATTTGTCGTGTAGCTTTGTAGCCATCCATTACAGGCATTTTAATGTCCATTAAAACCAAATCGATATCAGGGTGATTGCGACACATTTCAATGGCCTCCACACCACTTTTGGCCCAAATAAACTCGCGCACATTATGAAAAATCATTTCTTTAATTAATTCCATGGAGATTTTATCATCTTCCACAATTAACACCTTGATTTTTTTTGACAGAATCTCCGTGGATCGATCAGCATCCACCTCAACACCCGGCCCCATCTCGGGATAAGAAACCTCATAGGGAAGGGTAAAATAGAAGGATGAACCAACACCAACTTCACTTTCCACCCAAATGTTACCTCCAAGCATTTCTACATACGCTTTGGTTATGGAGAGGCCCAATCCGGCACCTTCATAATTTCTGGTCAGGTTTTCGCTCCCTTGTCGGAAACGCTCAAAAATGATATTCCTCACTTCAGCAGAAATTCCCTTACCAGAATCTTTAACAAAAAATTCCAGGAAACTACCTTTTCTGGTGTACCCAAACGTAATCAACCCCTCATCAGTAAATTTAATGGCATTCTTTACCAAATTGGTAAGAATTGCATATACTTTTTCCTGATCAGTTTTAATAACAGCCTCAATATCTGGCAACCCCTTAATTTTCTGCAATTGAATTCCTTTTACATTGATTTCATTTTTAAAGAAATCATATATAAAATCAATTTGCTCGTTGATATGGGTATCGGCAACCAACACCTCCATCTGATTGGATTCAATTTTAGAAATATTGATGATGTCGTTGATGATGTTGAGCATACGCTCACCACTTTTACTGATCACATTGATATAGGATTGTTGCTTTTCACCGGTAAGTTCAGGCTTGCGCAAAAGTTGAGCAAATCCTAAAATACCATTCATGGGAGTTCTAATTTCATGGCTCATATTGGCTAAAAACGCAGACTTCAACCGATCGCTCTCCTCAGCTCTTTCTTTGGCCTTAATTAAATCTTTTTTCGATTTAATTCTATCCGTAATATCGGTATGGGTTCCTACAATTCTGACGGCCTTACCCTGCTCATTAAAAACAGCCTGTGCGCGCGACAAAACATCAATCCAATGCCCTTGTTTATGCTTCATTTTAAATTCCAGGATAAAGCGATCAACCTCTTTATGGATTAGTTTTTGCTGCAGCTCCCACGATTTCTTTACATCCTCAGGTTCGGTGAGATCTTCCCAGATAGAAAAGTCATTGGGAAGTTCGTGATCGGCATACCCCAACATCAACTTCCAACTTGGTGAATAATAAATTTCATTGGTTTCCAAATTCCAGTCGAATAACCCATCATGAGAAGCATTCATGGCCAGAGTAAACCGTTTTTCGCTTTCACTCAGGTCAATTTCGGCTTGTTTTCGGTCAGTAATATCACTCATGAAAGCGACAATAACCTGTTGTAATGGCTGAAAAACAGTACTCACTTCAACCGCAATTACACTGTCATTCTTACGAACAAACTTTGATTCAAACCTGGCCCTTCTTTTTTCACATAGGGTAGCAATAAATTTTTCAGATTGTCCCTCATGCTCCTCATCCTGGATATCCACAATTCCCATGGTGAGTAACTCTTCTTTTGAAAATCCCAACATATCACAGATCACATCATTCACCTCGATAAAGCGACCTGACAGATCCATGATCCAAAAGCCATCCATTGCTGTTTGAAGGATATCACGTGCTTGCAATTCGCTTTGCTCAGCGCGAAGTTTTGCCTCAACCAACTGACGGTTGATGTCTTCCGTTTTTTTAATGTTTTCAGTCAGCTCCTCATTGAGTACCTGAAACTCCTCATTTACCAACTGGAGCTCTTGTTCACGGCTCACCAACTCTTCATTTTGTGCTTGTAACTCAAGGGTTCTTTCTTTAACAAGATTCTCCATGTTTTGGAACAAATAGGCATTACGAATGATCAGGGCAAAAACCCCTGCCATTTGATTAAGCACATCAATAATCGACTCGATGCCGTAGATATCCATAATTTCAAGCAACAAAATGACACCCACTTTGTGACCACCCACCATTAAAGGAATAGAAATAGCCTGCTCCATTTGAAGTTGTTGCAGAATTCCCAAAATAGATGCATCGCTGCTTTGCTGGTCCAAATATATAGTGGAATCAAAACTAAGCGATAATTCAGCCAGTTTCAGCACCTCAGGCTGATTTGCCCAGGCAGTTCTTCGCACAGGAAACACGCTAAATACACGAAGCGGGTCTGTTTCTGATTTTACAGAAATCACGATTGTGCGCGCGCCAATCAACCCCCTTATTTGCTGAGTTAAATAATCAGCAAACTCACTCGGGTTTTCCGATAACTGAAGCACCTTACTAAGTATATCATTGAAGATATAGTTGAAAGATCTATTTTCCATTTGCATCATTTTCATTTATTCCTGACTCCACTAATAAACGATTGACAACATTTTCGAGCTCGGCAACAGAACTGTTGTATATTTCCAGAGGCAAACCCAAAAATTCAGATATTTCATCAAAAAGCATTTTATTTTGTTCCGTAAAGCCAGTATCAACGTATACAATTTTACTATGCATTTCGCGCATAAAAGGTTTGGCCATTTTTGATGTTTTAAAACCCATCGTATCCACAAAAGCTTCTTTCCAACGTTCAACCCATTCAGGTAACAAAATAAAGGCTCCTTCTTTTCTAATTTTCTTATACTCTTGGGTCCCCAAGAATATTTCACAACAATTGATGCCCGGAGAGCGCAGGATATTGGGATTTTTTTCATAATCGATCATACGGGCATGGCAATCCCCAAAAAGCAAAATAATTTTGAATTTTTTATATTCTTCGATTTTGGCATCTAACAAAACCTTGAGCTCCCGTGGTTTCATATGAAGCATCGAGTTGAGGTAAATAACAGGTACCAACAATCTTCCCTCATTAGATAGTTGATCAAGTTCATTTTTAAAAATACTACACGCTATGATTACCAAGTTCGAAGGCATACAGTTTTAATTAAAGTTTCTGATGGTATCAACAATGGCTTGAATCACTTCCACAGGTGTATCATAAGGAATATCCGCATTGGACGAAGCAAAAACGAAATGCTTATCGTTTTTACGGTTATTTAATATGCGCAGGGTCTTTTCTTTGGCTTTTTCCACCGACATATTGACCAAATCGGGACCATCGATATTTCCCATAAGCACCATTTCATCACCAAGAATATATCTTGCCTGATCGAAACTCTCGGTGGGTTCGAGTACAAAAGCAATGACATTGGGCAGTTTAGCGAATTCACCAATAAAGGGCAGCAATTTACTACCACCATTATGGATAACAACAGGGCCATTCAATTGACCAAAAGCACTTTCGAGATAGGGTAGTAAACTACTGAGAATTTTAGGAGTAATGATCATTGGAGTTGTAAAATTTACCGGGACAATCAAAAAAGTAGCCCCTTGTTTAAAAAACTCATTGCCAAGAGACACAAAATGCTTCATGGTAATTTGCATCATCTGTTCAACAGCTTCAGGACGAAACAATAACGTGTCGATCCATTTTTCAATTCCCATGAGTAACGCCGGAATATCTGCTGGAGAATGGATGGGACAGCCGATTGCTTTTGTTTTACCGTAATTTTCATTTAACAGTTGTGTACCCTTTAAAAAGAACTGGATAGGAAAAGATGTGGCTATATTCGGAACCGACAAACTTGCAATCTGAGACAAATCGGTAATAATCGGTTTTTTAATGTTAGGGGCATATTTATTAAGAAAAACCAGATCACTCCCAAAAGCCTCGGCCTCAATTGGGAAAGAAAATGGTGAAATCAGAATATCAGGGTCGAATTGCTCGACGACACTTTTTTGCCCTTTAAACCATAACTCAGCATCACGGTAATAATCGCGCGTATTTTGGTTATCAAAGCTAGATCCGTATAACGACAACAGCAAGGTGTATGACGGACAATCTACCTCAGCACCCGTAATTGCAGCCATAACTCTTTCATAACTATTCATCGGTAAGGTGTTTTAAATAAATTATTTACAATTTTAACAATGAATCGAACAAATCGGGTGCATCAATAGCCGTATCAGCAGTTCCATCACCTCCAACTTCATTAACCAACTCAGGCCGGAGTTTAAAAATTGCTCCTCCAACGGCCAATTTTATTTTTCCTGACAAGGCATTTTTATCGAGTTCACGCCTGATTTTGATAATATTTTTGGCTGTAGTGAACATCATAGATGAAACAGCTATGATATCCGCTTGCTCAGCCATGGCCTTTTCAACAAATACTTCCGCCATTACATCAGTTCCCAGATCAAAGACCTTCCAACCCGATGATTGGGCATAAATATTTACTAATCGTCGTCCTAGTGGATGAAAATCATCTTCAACATTGCCAAGAATAATGGTACCTTTAGGTTGACTTGGGAGGCTTGCAAATTGTGGATCTTTTGATGCCAGCATATAAAATTCTTCAGCCACTTTTCCGCTAATATAGCCATGAGCAAGCGAAAGCTTACCTTGCATCCATAATTTGCCCCAAGTAACCAACATGGGCTCCAAGACATCAAATATTACCTCCCTAAAACCACGTTCTTTGGCCCAATCGGCTAGCAAATCAACAGCTTTATCTTTTTCACCTTCACTAATTAAGTAGGCGATCAAATCTTGTTTCTTACTTTTATCCATGGCTACTTTCAAACTGATTTAACAATAAACAATAATGTGCTTTGGTTATATTGAACGCTAATCTTGGGGCGTCGGCTAAATTTCCAAGCTGCAATATACTAAAATTAAAACAATTATAATAATTTCTTAATAAATATTCTCTGAAATAAAACAGGTTATTAATGGCGAATCGAGTATAAGGATTAAAGTTTTGGAAAAGAATGAAGACGGAAGGCGGAAGATGGAATAATATCAAGTGTTTAACACCGAATATTGAACGCTGAATGCTGGATGTCGGAAAATGGTCGATTCTATAAGTTGATGCTCTTTTGTTGGGTCAATGAAGGTTAATTTTTCACTTTAATAAAGCCTTTGATGGCTATTCCGAGCTCCATGGAATAAAATGTATTTCCCAGAGCAGCGTAGAATTGACTATAGTCTGAATAATTGATGTTGTTGGTGAAATAAAGCACCACAAAACCGCCCATACCTGGAAGCTTTAAATACTTATTGAGGGTAAATCCGACAGTGAAACCAGCGACATTCTTAGATAAGTAGTCAATTTCTACTCCCTGTTCATCTTTCATATTAAAACTGGTATTCAAATATCCAACATAAGGTTCGATACTAAAGTTAAGTGGGAAGTTGAAGGTATATCCCAAGGATACATTTATTTTTGAGTATTGTCCGGATACGCCATGCAAATTAGGATCTGTCACAAAAAAATTCATCTCCTTGGTGGGCTCGGTGGTCTTTTTACCGATGGGTTTAATAGCCAATCCAAGGTAAAAATCACTATAATATAGGGCAAGAGCATAGGAAGTTCCGCGGTAATTACCCAAATAATCTTTGGTTGTATTATCGTAATAATTGAGCGACCCACCTAAGCTTAGCTGAATGGCAAATGCCGACAAGCTTTGGGTATATTCACGACCATTGCGGTCGATTTTTATTCTGGGAGGTTGTTTTTCCAGTTGCGCAAACGTCATCTGTGAAAAAAGCAATAAGGCCAACAAGGCAATGGTTTTGTTCATGATATTCATAATGATTATGTTGCTTACTTGAATCACATTATTTCATTGTTAAAGGCATTGAAAAGCAGAATGAACTCCCTTGTTTTTCAACACTATTAACCCAAATTTCTCCTCCGTTTTTATTCACAAATTCTTTACACAACAGCAATCCCAAGCCACTACCCTTTTCGTTGGAGGTTCCAACGCGTTGCACATTGGTTGCCAAATTAAAAAGCCCATCAATAATTTCTGAACTCATTCCTATTCCAACATCGCGCACACATAACTCTGCCATTCCTTTGTTCAGCCTGCCTGAAATCCAAATTTCACTATTCTTTTGACTAAACTTAATGGCATTGTTCAATAAATTAGATATGACCACTTTAATGGTTTCTTTGTCCACCCACACTTGCAAATCATTGGGAATATTGTGATGTATGCGGAGATTTTTCATAGCTATTGCGGGTTGACTGCCCGACATGGCTTCCTCAACCAACTGATAAAGGAAACAACCCATTGGCTTTAACAGGATATGTCCGCTTTGCGACCGTGCCCATGTGAGTAAATTTTCGAGTAACGCCAGGGTTGTTTTTGCACTATTCCCCACAACATCGATCATCTCTTTTCGCTGAATGTCATTGAGTTGATCATAATCAACCGATAAAATATCAGAAAAGCCAATGATGGCATTAAAAGGACTTTTGAGGTCGTGCGCAATAATGGAGAAAAATTTATCCTTGGCCAGATTCAATCTTTGAAGACTTTCTTCGCTAAGACGGAGCTTTTGTATTCCCATCTCGGTGAGCGCTTTCTGCTGCTGAATAAGCTCATGTTGCTCCTTTAATTTCTTGTTTTTATGCCCCATCCTCAACAAAAAATAAATGATAAAGGTAACGACAACAATCAGTAGCACAATAATTCCGATCGCTAATTGGTATCGCCATTGCATTTGCATGGTTGCATTGGATAATTGCTGTTCTTTCAAGGCCAACTCCAGGCCTTTTCGATTGAGTTCAGATTTTACTCTTTGTTCCTGGAATTCTTCAAGAATACTTGCTACCCGTTTGGTTTTTAAAGAATCGATGCCATCGATGGCCTTTTGAGAAAGCTCATATGCTTTTTTAAAGGATCCCAAGTGTGAATAGGCTTGTGCTTGTAATTTATACACCTTAGAAAAATCTTCACTGATACCCACCGAATCGGACAGGGCAAGGCTATGTTCAAAATAGCTGATGCTTTCGGCATACCGTTTTTGATTGAACCTCAATTCGCCCAGCTGTCGAAATATACGCGGCTGAACATGAAAACAGTCGTTTTCAGGACAAACAACCCGGGCAGCATCCATATTGTATTGAGCTGAATCGTATTCTCCGATGGTATTGTAGTAATTGGCCAACGAAAGATACATGTACACTGACACAAAATCGCTTATAACAAGGGGCAACAAGCTATGCACTTGTTTAAAATAGTAAGAAGCTTCGTCGTATTTATGGTATTTCAGCTTTAATGTACCAATATTGGCGTATGGAATTATAATGGCATCTGCATCATTATTTAATAACTTTTCTATTTCTATTGTTTTTTCATAGTACTCGAGTGCTTCCTCATAATCATCCAAATCCTTGTAGCATGCACCTATGTTATTGAAAATAATCGACAGGCTTACCGTATCGTGCAGTGCTTCTGCCAACTCCAATGCTTTAAGATTGTATTCCAGACTTTTAAGCTGACTTGATCCGTAGGATGCAATAAAACTTAGTCCCCTGTAACAATCCAGCATATTTACTGAATCACTCAATTTGGAAGACAGGTCCAATGCCAGATGATAATTCTCAATGGACCGTTTGACTTCCCCATTTTGAACGGAGCCTCTGGCGATATATAAATAAGCTACAGCCAACCCTTCATGGTATTCGATTTTTTGAGCAAGATGCATTGCTTTTTCGCTATAAAACAACGAACTATCGGTATTGAGTCCCCCAAACAAATAGGCAATTTCACAGTAGTTCATCACCAATTGTTCTTGGTTTGATTCGGTAAGGTTATGGGTTTTAATGGAATCTATTTGATGTTGCTCTTGGGCGAAAGACAATTCAACACCAAGAAATAAAAACAGAGCAATGAAGAATAAAATAAACTGAGATGTTATCTGCATAAACTCGGAAATTAATCAGAAGTAAAAATAAGCAAATATTTTTAATTGAGGAAGGTTATGAAATTGCATACGCGTTTAAAACGCGTTCGAGAGAAGTTTTAGAAGTCAGAAGCGAGGTTACCTCAAGTCTTTCAGTGTATCTGAAACGGGACAATAGTTGTATTCCAAAGCGTCGTAAATCAGAAAATGAGTGGAGAGGCGGTATTGAAAATCGTTCCAGTTTTTATTTGTGGGGGCTGACCAATTGACTTCTGCTAAGGCTGCCATACGAGGCAAGACCATGTATTCCACCTGTTCAGGTGTTGGGATATATTCGGTCCAGACATTGGCTTGTGCACCCAATATATGTTGTGCTTCTTCAACTGACAATTCCTCAGGTACTGGCTCGTAGCCATATACTTTATCCAACGGTGTAAATCCACCAATGGCAAGGGGTTGGGTTTTAGGATCAGCTTGATAATGGTCGAAATAACAATGCGATCCGGGAGTCATGATGGCGTCATGTCCTTGTTGAGCAGCAGCAATACCACCTTCGGTACCCCGCCACGACATCACTGTAGCATTGGGACTAAGACCTCCCTCAAGGATTTCATCCCAACCGATGAGCTTACGTCCATGGCTGTTTAAAAAGGACTCGATCCGGTGAATAAAATAGCTCTGTAATTCATGTTCATTCTTCAGGCCTTCCTTTTTCATTAAATCCTGACAGAAACCACTTTCTTCCCAACGTTTTTTAGGGGCTTCATCACCACCAATATGGATATAAGTTCCCGGAAACAGCTCCATCACTTCAGCGAGTACATTTTCCAAAAAGACAAAGGTTTCTTCCTTTGGGCAATAAATGTCTTCAAAAACACCCCAGGTAGTGGCCGCACGAAACGGACCATCGGTGCAAGCCAGTTCAGGATAAGCCGACAAGGCTGCCAAGGAATGCCCGGGCATTTCGATTTCGGGAATGATGGTTACCATGCGATCGGAGGCATATTGAACAATTTCGCGTACTTCCTCTTGGGTATAAAATCCACCATAGCGTTGACCGTCATAAGTCGGATTGGCACCACCAGCATGTCCCACCACGGTAGAATCGCGGTAAGCACCAATTTCAGTTAGTTTGGGATATTGTTTGATTTCGATACGCCATCCTTGATCCTCTGTAAGATGCCAATGAAAGGTATTGAATTTGTAGGTAGCCAACAGATCGATGTATTTCTTAATAAACGCCACCGGAAACATATGCCGGCAGACATCTAAATGCATTCCCCGGTATGGGAAGCGGGGCTCATCGGTAATTTGAATCCCTTGAACTTGCAACTCATCCACAATTTTGTTCTCATAAAAGGCAAGGGGAAACAGCTGCAATAACGACTGAACACCATAGAACAATCCCTCAGGTTGGTTGGCATGGATTTCAATCCCTCGCCGGCGTACCTGAAGCCGATACCCTTCGCTATTGAGGTCGGAACAAGTTTCATCCAAGAACAAAACAATATCCTGATCGTCATATTCCACAACTTCTTTACTGATCACCTCCATGGTAATAGGCGTAAATTGCTGAACCGTTTGCGATAAGTAATCAGCCACTTGAACCACTTCTTTCTGGTTTGAACAAACAATTTTAGTATCACCGTTGATGGTAAAAACACCTTTATGAAATTCCTGTTGGAGCGGAACAGGAATGATAGAATTATTCATGGTTTTGGGAGATTGCTGACAAGATAAAAGAGTCAATAACACACCTGACAACAAAAGGTTGAAAAAGGACGATGTTTTCATGTTTTAGATTTTATAAAAAATACGATGAACTATCCAGCAATTGATTTTTATCCTGATGGTATAAAGCATAATTGAAACCCGGCACGAGACTATAGGCACCTATTTCTCCTTTTTTATTGATGGCGATATAACCCACCTGCATCATGCCCCCTTTAACTTGCTCGATATTTTTATTTTTCTGCACCACACGTCGAACGGCCTCTTCACAAGCTTCTTGCGGACTTCGCCCCTGCCGCATGAGTTCCACCACCAGAAATGAGCCCAATGTTTTCATCATGAACTCCCCCATACCTGTTGCCGTTGCGGCACCAACCTCATTGTCGACAAACAAACCCGCTCCAATGATGGGAGAATCGCCCACACGACCATGCATTTTAAAGGGCATGCCACTGGTAGTACAAGCACCTGCGAGATCGCCATTTTTATCAACCGCAATCAAGCCAATGGTATCGTGGTACCGATTGGGGTCATTTTCCCAATTGGCTTTGGGTTCATATTTTGCTTCCTTCAACCATTGCTTCCATTCCTTTTCAGCTTCGGGAGTCAAAAGATTTGTCTTCTCGAATCCATTGTCGAGGGCAAACTGAAATGCACCCTCACCTGTAAGCATCACATGGGGCGTTTTTTCCATCACCAGTCGTGCGACAGAAATCGGATGGACAATATGTTCCAGACAACTCACCGAACCAGCATTACCATCGGAACCCATGATACAAGCATCCAAGGTTACAAATCCATCGCGATCGGGCAAACCACCCAATCCAACACTTCTGTTTTCAGGATCAGCTTCAGGAACACGCACCCCAGCTTCAACGGCATCTAGCACACTACCTCCCTGTTCCAGTTTCTGCATAGCCACCGCATTTGCATCAAGTCCGTGCGACCAGGTGGATAAAATCACGGGTAATTCATTGGAATTGTCATCCATGTTCAATGGAAAACCATTGGCCTTGATGGCATTGGGAATCATCCCGGCCACGGAAGCCACCGCTATATTTTGAAGGAATTTTCTGCGATTTTGCATGAAGAAGAGGTTTCTATTTAAAGATCAGAATTATCCATTTTAATTATAAATTTATTTAGCAATTGCTTCCAGATGATGCTTATAGGGTTTGTAACCGTTGGCACCAAAGAAGGCAATGTATACATAGCTGATCACCGGCACAATGTAAGAAAAGTGAACCGAATACACATCGGCTACATAACCCATCAGCAAAGGTAAGATAGCGCCACCCAGAATCATCATCACCAACAGAGAAGACCCCTGACTTGTATGTTTGCCTAATCCGGCAATGGAGAGGGTGAAGATATTTGACCACATGATGGAATTAAAAAGACCTATTCCTACGATGGACCACATGGCAATGGCACCGGTATTCACAAGGGCTACGACGAGCAAAATGATGTTAATGAGGGCAAAAAGGAACAAGGTGCGGTGCGGCAAGGCTTTACCGGCTTGGAAAGCCATCAAGTTAGCCAACAAGAAAATCGCATATATAGAAGCATTTGTCCAGTCGGAGACCAGGCCAATCACAACGAATGAGATTACAGCAACGCCTAACATCATGGCTGTTTTAAGCCAGTGGTTAGTCATTTTACTTAGCGAAATAGCACCCAGGAAACGTCCAATCATCTGACCTCCCCAATAGAAAGCGACAAACTTACTGGCATCGGTTTCGGAGAGTCCGGCAATTTCGGGAAGTCCTAAATAGTTGATCATCATACTACCGATACTTACTTCGCCACCCACGTACATAAATATGGCAAACATGCCAAAGATGAGTTGTCGGTAACGCAGTGCACCAAAGCCACCTTCGACTTCCTCTTTATTGGTAAAGCGTGGCAGAGGGGTTAAGCGGATAAAACCGGCCATGAGGAAAAAGATCAGTGCAAAAAACAGGTAAGGAATTTTTACTGCATCGGCGCCTTGAGATTCTTTAAAGAAGGTGAACACCAGAAATCCACCGATAATGGGTCCTATGGTCGTTCCCAGCGAGTTAAAGCCCTGGGCCAGGTTGAGGCGGGATGAAGCTGATTCGGGTGAACCCAGAATGGACACATAGGGGTTGGCGGCTATTTGCAGGAGGGTAAATCCCAGTCCGAGTACGAACAAGGCTCCGAGAAACAATCCGTACACATGATATTGGGCGGCAGGATAAAATAACAAGGCACCAACACCTGAAATTAACAGACCTAAAACAAGTCCTTTTTTATAGCCAATTTTATTGATGGGGTCGCCCGCTGTAGCGGAAATGATAAAATAGATGACTGAACCAACGAAATAAGCTGTAAAAAAAGCAAACTGAACCAGCATGGCTTGGGTATGGCTGAGTTCAAAGACACCTTTGAGATAAGGGATCAGGATATCGTTTAATACTGTCATAAATCCCCATAGGAAAAAGAGGAAAGTCAGGCTAATAAAGGCCGAGGTGTAGTTTTTTGTTTGACCGGACATAAGGTTTTTGTTAAAATTCACACAAAGATGGGATTTTTTGTGGAATGTGAGGGGGGATGGGGGAAAAAGCTTTTAGCCTTTGGCTTTTTGCTGTTGGAAAGGTAAAAAGGAGAGAAAGGTTGAAAGGGGAAATATTGAATATCGAATGTCGAACGCTGAATGGGGAATGTCGAAGGGGCTGACGCGTGATTTTTTTAACCGCAAAGGGGGAAAAAGCTTTTAGCCTTTGGCTGTTGGCTGTTGGCTAGTTAGGGGTTGGTGGTTAGAAAAATGAGATGTCGTTGGTTCACCAGACTCTTACGGTCGTGTCAGGGAAGCTTTTGGCTGTTGGCTATTGGCTGTTGGCTGTTGGCCAAGAGTGGCGTTGATTCACGAGGCTCGCGCGCTCGTGCCTCGCTCAGAGCTAAACGGAGAAAAAAAGCACCTCGCTCAGAGGTGGATGGTAAAAAAGGGGATGGGTATTTCAAGCGTGGACGCTTGATGCGGGGGTGAGATTTTGCCCGTAGGGCATTTATATTAATAGTCATGATTATTGCGATTTTTTGGTTTCCCGTAGGGGATAAACCAGGGCATGGGGGTTGATGTCCTACGGACAATCTGAAATGATTGTATGTATTGATATTGAAGCCCTGCGGGCTATGGGGGAAAGGGTTGTTGGAAAGGGGAAAAGGTGAGAAAAATTGAAAGGTTGAAAGGGGAAATATTGAATATCGAATGTCGAACGCTGAATGGGGAATGTCGAAGGGGCTGACGCGGGGATAATGGAACGCGGATTTTCATGATCTTCATGATTAAATATGATTTTTGGGGTTGAATGGTGGCTTCAAACGTGGACGCTGGAAGCAGAATAGAATGATTTTGGGGGGATGAGATTTCAAGCGTGGACGCTTGAAGCGGGATAGAGCTTGAAACGGGGCAGGAAAGAGTGGGATTGACTTTTGTGGAAAGTTGCTTTTACAACGATTGCGGGGATGGGTCTCTTATCTTTTTGCTAATTTTGTGGCTTCTAAATCAAACCGGTTTATTCATGAATGATTTTAAAAAAGCTATACTCGCGGGCATTCCTTCAGTGTTGCCGCAAATCAGACCACTTGATGCTCAAGTGAGTCATGCTCCCAAACGTAAAGATATCCTTTCTGCAAAGGAAAAGGAACTGGCGCTCAGAAATGCGTTGAGGTATTTTGATCCCAAATTCCATAAAGAACTTGCTCCTGAATTTCTGGAGGAACTCAATACTTATGGTCGCATTTACATGTACCGACTTCGTCCGGATTACAAGATGTTTGCCCGTGATATTGAAGAATATCCTTATCAAAGTAAGCAGGCAGCAGCTATTATGCTGATGATACAGAACAACCTGGATCCGGCAGTGGCTCAACATCCTGAGGAGTTGATTACTTACGGGGGAAATGGGGCTGTTTTTCAAAACTGGGCTCAGTACTTGCTCACCATGCAGTATTTGGCAACCATGACCGACGAACAGACACTCACCATGTTTTCGGGTCATCCCATGGGATTGTTTCCTTCACATAAAGATGCTCCACGTGTGGTGGTTACCAACGGCATGGTAATTCCTAATTACTCAAAGCCAGATGACTGGGAACGCATGAACGCCCTTGGCGTATCGCAATATGGTCAGATGACGGCAGGTTCATACATGTATATCGGTCCGCAAGGGATTGTGCATGGAACTACGATTACGGTAATGAATGCAGCAAGAAAAGTCGCCGTAGCAGGTGAAGATCCGTTTGCCGGAAAATTATTTGTTACTTCAGGACTTGGAGGTATGTCGGGAGCACAACCCAAAGCCGGAAATATTTCGGGGGTAGTGACCGTGGCTGCTGAAATCAATCCCAAAGCTTCACGCAAGCGTCATGAACAAGGATGGGTTGATGAAATTTTCGACAATCTCGATCAGTTGGTCATCCGAGTACGCAAAGCCAAGGAAAATAAAGAGGTGGTATCTATTGCATATGAAGGCAATATTGTGGACGTTTGGGAACGGTTTGATCAGGAAAACATCAAAATTGATTTGGGATCGGACCAAACATCACTACACAACCCTTGGGCCGGAGGGTATTACCCTGTAGGCATTGGTTTTGAAGAGGCCAATGATATGATGGCCAATGATCCTGACCGATTTAAAGAAGAAGTGAGGGCTTCATTGAGGCGACAAGCTGCAGCTATTAACAACCATGTGGCCAAGGGAACTTATTTCTTTGATTATGGAAATGCCTTTTTGCTGGAAGCATCACGCGCCGGAGCGGAAGTCATGGCCGAGGACGGCATTCACTTCAGGTATCCTTCGTATGTTCAAGACATTATGGGGCCCTTGTTTTTTGATTATGGGTTTGGTCCTTTCCGTTGGGTATGCACATCCGGGAAACCGAAAGATTTGGAAACAACCGACCTGATTGCCCGAAAGGTATTGGAGGAGTTGATGAAAACATCACCAGAAGATATTCAGAGTCAGATGGCTGACAATATTCAGTGGATCAAAGGTGCACAGGAGAACAAGTTGGTGGTTGGTTCGCAGGCACGGATTTTATACGCAGATGCTGTGGGACGGATTCGCATAGCGGAGGCTTTTAACAAGGCCATTGAGGAAGGTGAAATTTCGGCGCCGGTGGTTTTGGGTCGCGATCATCATGATGTGAGCGGAACGGATTCCCCTTTTAGGGAAACTTCCAATATTTATGATGGGTCAAGTTTTACGGCAGATATGGCTATTCAAAATGTTATTGGCGATTCGTTTAGAGGTGCTACCTGGGTTTCGATTCACAATGGCGGCGGTGTTGGCTGGGGTGAGGTGATTAATGGTGGTTTTGGTATGTTGCTGGATGGCAGTGCTGATGCAGATCGCCGGTTGAAAAACATGCTTTTTTGGGATGTTAATAACGGGATTTCTCGTCGCAGTTGGGCGCGCAATGAGGGTGCGATTAAAGCTATTTCGAGAGCAATGGATGAAACGCCGAGCTTGAAAGTTACGCTACCTAATTTGGTTGAGGATGGTTTGATTGAGGGAATGGTTTAGTGGTTAGGAGATAGTGGTTAGGGGATAGTGGTTAGGAGATTGTTGAGGCTGTTGGCGGTTGGCTAAATGCTGAAAGTCGGGAGACGGGAGACGGGCATAGTGCCGTAGGCACGACCGATTTGGTAGACCTGGAATTTATTCCGGGGGTTGGGTTAGGGGAAGTTAAAAGTTAAAAGTGCCTGAAGTTAAAAGTTGGGGGACAAAAGTTGGAGTTTTTATGAAAAAGGAAGATTTATAAAT
>JBFHGX010000013.1:0-47286 GCA_041582875.1 Bacteroidales bacterium
CGGGCTTAACCCGCGCTTATTCATCATTTTTTTAATGCGTTCAATCATGGAATTTTATTTACAAAGATAATAATAATTAACATTTGTAACATCACAACAGACAAAAAGCAATACCCATTTGTAAATTACATTTGTAAATAGTCATTTATCTATTTCTATTTATAGATTATATTTGTATATATACTGTATTATAGTATATTATACAGAAATATCAATGCGATTACAAATGCAAATTTTACCACAATTAATCGAATCTATATTATAGATATTCTATTTTATAACTCTGGTATAGTGTGTTATATACACTTTATTATGATATTTTGCTATTTTTGATGAAAATTTCCTGTGAACAACTCTACAAAAGGACTCTATCTCGTAATTTACATTTGTTATTTAGCTGTCGACTAGTTATATACGATTGATCCAATACAAATGTTAATTACATTTGTAAACTATCGTTTTATCGAACTATCGTTATTTTTTCTTGAAATTATTTCATTAATTGTCTCCTTTTCACATGCCTTTACCTTTTGTTTCACTACCACTTCCCCACCCTACACCTCATAAAATTTACACCCCATTTTCTGCGCTTTTTATTTACATTTGGACCAAACTAAAAGCGAATACATGAAAGGCTTTTCCCACTTAAGAAAAAACAAAAGGGTAACCACAACTTTAAAAAGTATGGTTGTTATTTTAATATTTCTGTTGGCTGTATTTGGAAAAGATGTTTTTCAAGCATATCTCCCTTTCCGAATTGGAACTCCCCTCTTAAAAATACTCCATGCTTATTCATGGTGGTTTTTCCCCGGAGCGTTATGCACGGGTCTACTTTTCGGTTTTAGTAAAATTGGGAGTAACCTCGGATTTTCACCATACCCAATCAAAGCCTTTTTATTTTCGTTGGTATCTGTTTCACCCATGTTGGTCAGTTCGGCCATTGTTGGTGGCTTTAATGAGAACCTAACTTTTCTTCAACTTCTCCATGGAACCCTTTTAGCAGGTTTGATGGAAGAATTTTTGTTCAGAGGATTTTTATTTGGATTGTTGTTCCGAAAATTAGGTTGGGGGTTTATTCCGGCTGGCCTTATAGGAGCATTGATTTTTGGTTGGGCACATTTGTACCAAGGAACAACCGTTGTTGAAACTTTAGGAATTTTTTTGGTAACCTTTTTGGGAGCCCTCTGGTTTGCCTGGTTGTACATCGAATGGAACAACAATTTATGGGTTCCTATTTTCCTTCATATTTTAATGAACTTGTCTTGGATGCTATTCGATGTGGGAGAAAATGCATTGGGTGACATTTTAACCAATGTGTTCCGTGTGGCGACCATTGTCATTACCGTCCTTATGACCATTCGTCATCGAAAACAAATTGGATATTTCACTATTACAAGGAAGAATCTTTGGATGCATGCGTTTACGAAATAATTCCCAATCATATGGGGGGGGGCATTGTTTCTTAAGGCAAGGAAAAAGCTAAGCCTTTACTTTCATTAACAACTAGTGCTCTTTCATTTTCTCAAAAGGTTGCTCTGTATTCAACTGATCGTTTTGAAAGGAGGTCCCTTGTCAAAGGATGATAAAGCATAAAGGCAGCCAAAACCAATGAAATAAGGACAACCCTGATTAAAACAGAATCAATACCTCTTGATTTTCATGTATTTTCAATTGGAGAATAATTTTGAACATCAAACCAAGTATCACCTAGATCAGGGCAACCATTAGCATACTTTCAGCGTTAGGAAAAAGTTTGATGGTAAATATTACCCCTATAATTCCTATCGAAAAAGAAGTATAAACTACCCATCAACAACTCAACAAGTACAGATCCTGCTACTGATATCCTAAAATGATTCCTATCATGAAAGCAACCATTAATACCCATTCAGTTTTGGTTTGATATCTGCTGAGTTTAAGCGCAAGTTTCGAATGGCATGATTCATTGTACCTATGATCTATTTATAAAATCCCGTTTCAATACTCCAAATTATTTGAAATCCTCCGGCATTTGGGATCATATGAATTGAGAAAAATAGAGTGACGAAAAGTGAATGGCACCTGTGATGCAGACGCGGATGAGCATATAGAACACAGACGATCAACTTTTTAATTTACGCAGAATTCCGGCTGGCGTTGATATTTCCGTACAACGATCGTTTAACTATCTTTTCGTATTGACTTTTAAACTCAGAATCTTGTTCAATTCTTTGCAATGCTGCTTGTTGAATAACCAACAGAGGCAGTACAATTTGTTCCCTGATAGCAATGGATTTTCTTGAAATAGGTTCTTCCTCCATCAAAATCTGATAACCTGAAATAAGCAAGGTCATTTCTTTTGACAACTGATATTCATCAAATAGTTTATTCCAAAATTCATTGTATTCTTTGTCTTTGGCGATATAGCTGGTCAATTCAAAATAGCTCTTCGACAACGACATCATACTATTCAATATCAAAGCCTTAAAATAAGGAACTTGACTAAACAGCAGTTTCAAGTCTTCCAGTTTACCTTGATCAACCAACGTTTTTATGGCGGTTCCCACACCAAAATAACCGGGTACATTCTGCTTTAACTGACTCCACGAGCCCACAAAAGAAATCGCCCTTAAGTCTTGTAATTCTAGCTTTTCCTTGTGCCCTCTTTTGGATGGTCTGCTTCCAATATTGGCCATACTATAATATTTGAGCGTACTCTTATTTTCTAGATAAGGAATAAACTTTGGATGGTTTTTTAGTGAAGTGTATTTTTCAAAATTTAAACGTGCCAACTTCGACATCAACTGTCGCGATTGATCTGTAATCACATTTTCTTTGTCTAATAGACTATGCGACAAACCGGCAGTGAGTAATTGCTCACAATTGTAAATAAAATGCTCCTTGGTACCGTATTTACTCGAAATCGTCTGACCTTGAATGGTTAACTGAATAGCATGATTGGCAATTTTATTACTTTGTGAGGCGTAAAAGCGGTGTGTTTTTCCACCTCCTCTGGCTGGTGGGCCACCCCGACCATCGAAAAACAAAACTTTGATATGATATTGTTCGCATAGCGCTGACAACTGCTCTTTGGTCTCAAAAATTGACCAGTTGGCTTGCAGATATCCACCATCTTTTGTGCCATCAGAAAAACCAAGCATAATGGTTTGAACATCCTTTCGTCTCGCAACATGCTGACGGTATTCAGGAATTTCGAACAATTCGGTCATGATGGTTTGTGAATTAGCCATGCCCTCCATCGACTCAAACAAAGGAATGATATCCATCGGCAGGTCACCCTGCTCCCATCCGCACCACCGCATAAGACTAAAAACAAATAGTACTGAAAAAATATCTTCAGAATTGCTAATTATATAGCGATTACAACCTTCTTCGCCATTTTTTTGCTGAATAAATTTTACTTGTGCTATGGTGGCGATGGTATCTTTAACAATGGCTTCCTCAAACTGATCAGCCTCTACATGGATTTGTGCATTTAGCAAAATCGAAATCAGCTCCTCCTTTCCCAACTCTTCTATGTGTGAAGCAATTAACTTTTCTTTCTTAAGGATTTCCTCAATGGTTTTCTTATGTACACTGTGGTTTTGCCTGATATCAAGTGCTGCGAAATGAGTTTTAAATATATTGACCTTATCCATCAGGTTTTCTAATTCATCCAGATAAAGACTATTGTACTGGTTCATTAGAGAGGCTTTTACTTGAATCAATGGCTGAATAATCTCTTCATATGAAATTGTTTTTTCTCTGTCGAACATACTTATATAGATCCTGGCTTTCAAACTGTTAAGCACCTCCTCTATCGATCGGAAAGTCAATTTCTTTTCCAAGGTTTTTATATCCCGATAGTAGCATTTCATTAGGTTCAGTCGTAACTCATCAGCAACATTATTCGTAATTTCTGCCGTAACAAAAGGATTACCATCGCGATCGCCACCAGGCCAAAACCCAAACTGGAAGAGTGATGGATTATCGAAGTTTTCATTTTGAATGTTCTTTTTTAAGTAGGAATACAGTTCAACCACTGCATCATAATACACATTACGGAGATAATAAATGATATTTTGGGCTTCATCAAAAGGGGTCGGTTTTTTGGAGTTTATTAAGGAAGTCATCCCCAATTGTTGCAGTGTAAGGTCAATCTCACTGATATCATCTTTGGAGAGCAGCACTTTCAATTTTGCAATGATATCCAAAACTGAAGGTGGATAAAATTGTGTTGGATGCGCGGTAAAAACCATGCGAGTTGAAAAAGTAGAGAGTTTTTCAAATAGCTCATTTCCGTCATTTTTACCCTCTAATAGATGAAGATAATCGGTGAGCGAGAGTTCATTATCAAGTTTTGTGAGTGGTGTAAATGCAGCATCTTCTACGCTATCGTACAAAACAACTTGTCGCTCAACATACTGGATAACCCGAAACATAAACTCAATTTTTTCCTGTTCAGTTATCAGGTAGGTATTTGCATTAAAAAACAAATCCAGTATTTCGAGTGGATCCTTTCCAGATTCAAGACCTTGCTTACTTTCCCTGTGTAACAAGGGAATAAGCATTCCGATGTGACTTACATTGGGATAAGGCAGATTTAAAAATAAACTGTTGTAAAGGTTAAACTTATTCTTCACCAATCTATCGAACTCCCTGGTAATTATATGGTTATTCATATTGTATTTTTTAGTTAACAAACCATGGTTTTCCATCTTCCAAGGTTGCTTTAGTATTTTATCTTAAAAAAGTGGATTAGCCCTGAAATTACTTCCAATTTTCAAATTGACTATATCGCTTAAACCTGGCATGCAAAGCAAGAATCGTCAATCAATTCTTTATCAAAACTATCTTTTTTATGCTCACTGGTGTGAGATATGATAAATATTTTTTTGGGAAACAGGTGGTTATGCCAAGTATAGTTAGGTCATGTAAAAACCATCAAAGCATAAAGGTTTTTGCATTTTTATCAAGGAACAGTAGATAGGTAAAAAAAAAAATATGATAGCAGGATTGTATCGTCAGCCTGTGGCCAACGAAAGTAATGAAATATTAATTCTTCACCCTTACTTGGCTATTGAGGCAATGAATAATGGATTCCTGCATCTGGTCCCAGCGGTATACCAAGCCATAACCACACCACCAACAACAACACCCATATGACAAAAAAAGCAATGGAATAGGGCATCATGGTTGCAATTATGGTTCCAATACCAGCCTTTGGTTCATATTTTTGCACAAAAGCAATGATTAGCGCAAAAAAGCTCATCATGGGTGATACTACATTGGTCACACTGTCGCCAATGCGGTAAACCACTTGTGATAATTCAGGAGAATATCCCATAATCATAAACATCGGAATAAAAATAGGTGCAAGAATGGCCCATTTCGCAGAGGCACTCCCCATCAACATATTAATGGAGGCCGATAAAATGATAAACAAAATCATCATGGGAATTAGTCCGATATCTGACGCCATTAAAAGACTTGCTCCTTTCACTGCCAGAATAATGCCCAAGTTACTCCACTTAAAGTAAGCCACGAACTGAGCGGCGAAAAAAACAAGTACAAAATAGGTGGCTAATGTCTTCATCGATCCTGCCATACCTTTCATCACATCCGAATCATTTTTAAAAGAGCCCGTCGTAAATCCATAGGCCAATCCGGTTATCGCAGCACCCAAAAACAACATGGCTACCACACCTTTTATAAGAGGTGAGGTTAAAATACCTCCATCCTGCCCCCTAAAAAACCCATCATCAGGAACAATGCCCCACAAAATAATTACAGTAATCGCCAACAGAGTAGCCAAGGCTACCCACAATCCTTTTTTCTCTTTGCCAGAAAGCTTTTCAAGAGAAGCATCCTTTTCATCAACTTTACCTGAATATTTTCCCAATCGAGGCTCTATAACCCGATCGGTGACTACGGTTCCAACAAAGGCTATCACAAAAGTAGAAACCACCATAAAATAATAATTGGCCGTTGGGTTAACTTCATAGGATGGGTCAAGAATTTGAGCGGCTTCTGTGGACAAACCCGCCAACAAGGGATCCACGGTTCCCAACACCAAATTGGCACTAAACCCGCCACTTACGCCAGCAAACGCAGCTGCCATTCCGGCAATGGGGTGCCTCCCTACAGCAATAAAAATAACACCAGCCAAAGGAATCAATAACACATAGCCCACATCAGAAGCCACATTAGAAAGAATACCAGAAAACACAATAATGAAAGTCAGAAGTTGTTTGTGTGAATTCAACACCAACAGCCTTATGACGGCACTAATCAATCCACTGTACTCGGCAATACCAATGCCCAGCATGGCCACCATCACAATACCCAAGGGGGCAAAACCTGTGAAATTATCCACCATCTCCAGGATTATTCGATGAATTCCATCATGCGACAACAAATTGACCGGACGAATGATTTCGTTGGTTCCCGGATGAATGACTTCCCACCCCAGTGAGGATCCAATAGCTGAAAGAATAATCGTGATAAGAGCGAACAAGGCAAAGAGTGTTCCCGGATGAGGTAATGCATTCCCCGCCTTTTCAGTGTAGTTTAATATCTTTTGTAATATTCCAATATTGTCCTTTGTATTTATCTCCATTTAATAACATTTAGTCAACATATGTATGGAATCACATTCCTACATTTATAAGTGACAAAGATAGACTTGTTTAAAAAATTGGGATTGTATAATAAGTCACAAGATTTAATACTATTCCCTTACTTGAAGTCAATAATAACAAAATCTCATTAATTCATCCTCAGTTATATTCCACCTAAAAGTTATTAATTGACCTTCTACATGGACGACCTCTCCGGTTAAAATGTCTCCTTCCTGCAGATTTTGCTCTATTTGCTTTTTTTCTTTTTCTGTAATTCTGTAACATTCATTGGCCACAATCATTTTACCGTGGTATACGCCCCCTATTCGGTAAGTTGTACGAATTCGCCCCTTTACATCTTGCTTTTTTACCACCTCCACATGTACAGATTTCCCGACAAAACCAAGTTTATTCAAGGTAGCTTCATCCAACCGACTTCTTAGTTGCGCATTTTCAGTTCTGATCAGATGATCCTTCTTTGGAAAAATATTTCGTGAAATTATCCCCTCAATTTCCGAAAAAGTTTCCCATTTTAACCGCAATACTTTTTTAGTTCTGTCTACTTTTTCAACTTTACAATGAAGCACATCTCCGTGTTTGAGGTTTTTTATTGCATGATTTATTCGTGAAGTATTTTCCTTATAAATCAATGAAGTAACCGGAAGACTAGCTGCATATTGATCATCATATAAAAAATGTAATCCGGCATCTGGCGTTTTTATGACTTTTACAGAACAAACAGTTCCAAGAAGATCATCCAAAACTCCTGTGTACCAATCTTTATCATTAGAAGAATTTCCCAAGATAATTTGCTTATTGTTACTGTAACCCAAAAAACACAACTTGACCACTTCACCTATCTTTTGGTCATTAAACATTTCAACTTTTTCAAAATCATCTTTATAACATATTCCAGGCAGAGAACCAAATCTCCAAGCAAAATCAAATCCAATATCCACACATAAGTAGTCACTTGTTTTTTTTAAAACCACACCTTCATATTTCTCATCTTCCATTAAAACAGCTGTCCGAAACTGAGGAATTCCTCCATCCACCAATATTGAAAGGGGATATTTGGAGATTCGATGAATTTTACAAAAAAAAACTTTCTCTTTTATAAATGGAAACACTACTTTCCATAACTCACTATGAGCATATTGCCAAGGCATGTGAAAAAATGAAATGTAGGCATAAAGCCCTCCCACTTTAACAATAAAACCTTTCTCTTTGATATCCAAAATCTTAAAAGGCAAACTATTGTCCTCCTCTTTTTGCTGTTCAAGGTTTTCAATCAGTTTAGGCAAATAGGAGTCCTTTTCAGGAGGTTTAAACATGACATTCAAACCCTTTTTCATCTCATCCCAATCTATCCATTTCATCCTTAATATTTTACTTATTGCTATTTTTAATAATTGGTAATGCAATACCAAGCCAATAGATATTACCCATTAAAACCAGAAAAACCACATGACATTCACCTCCATTTTTAATCAAATTCTCCCTTATTGAACCACTATTTTCTTTCTGAACCGTTCACCTTTAGCTATCAGTTCAATAAGATAAATGCCTGCTTTTAGGTTGGAACAATCAATAAACTGTGGCGAATTTTTTACTATCATAACATTCTGTCCCAACTGATTATAAACGAGAACCTCGGTGATAGTACATTCAAGATCACCATAAATCCATAGCAATGTTGATGTTGGATTAGGAAACACATTCAAATTATTTTCATTTTCGTTGTTAACATCATTTTGCAGATCAGAATAGAAATAATCAGACTTGTATTTCATGTATAATCCTTCATCTGAGGGATAAAGCACCGAGAATTGGAGGAACTTGTTATGAAGTGCATACGGGAATTCTTCCAGTCCAAAATCATTCAATACAAAACAGACTTCATCAATGGTATAGTCAAAATCATAGGTAAACTGGTGGGTCAGGAATAAGGACCATTGGTTATTGTCTTCTGGTGTGGAATAATTACAATGGTCCAGGTTACCCTCAGCATCATAAATAAATTCCATTTTATTGATACGACGCCAACCGTTGATTTGATCGTACCAATTATTTCTAATCAACCTTGTTCTTTTGCCTTCAGAATCATAATTGTATTCTAGTTTTTCATTTGAATCCCATTGATTCAATTGCTTATCCCAAAAGTAGCTGACATCCATTTTATCAAATCCAAGGGTATCATAAAAACTCTCCTGTTTATAATAATTGATCAAACTATCAGTTCGAATATCCAGTTGTAAACCAACAATTGTTGAATCTTGTTGATTTTTATTGTAGGTATAGGTACCGGCATTTTGAACTTTCCAAATAGCCCCTTCTTCCCTCCAAAACGAAATAGAATCAGTGGATATTTTCCCCAGGTCATCGTAAGTATATTGATAATGAAAGATAGGGACATACGAAGCATTATCCTCTATCCACAACGAATACAATTCAGAAACGAGTTTATTTTCATTGTTGTAAGTGCTTTCATATTTTGAAACATCCAACCATTGATTTGGGTTCAAGTAATCAATTCTCATTTGTTTTTCAATACTGACCAGACCAGCTTCATTAAGTTCAAAAATTTTCATATCGCTTGGCATCCACTGATTTGAATCAATAGTCCAATAATACTCCACCTCCTGTAATAACGCTCCTGTCTGATTACAAACTACTTCTATTCTAGAACTTGGCAGCCAATCATTGAATTCATCATCCCATTCATAAAAACTTTTAAAATGAATATTTCCATTTTCATCATAAACGAAAACACTTTTATTTGATTTTGTCCATTCGTCATTGTATTCATGATACGTCATCGAAATCGTACTATCTAACTTTTGCAACACCTCTCTTGGAGGGAATTGTCCTTTAAACCCTTGATTAAAGGGATGATTTAAATTAGATTCCCAAGTTTTAATCTTAGTCAATGATTGTTGATAAATTTTCGCTGTTGATTCAGCCAGATTAGCCCCATTTTGCCCCCATAAGCTGGTGGTCAAAACAAGCATCAATAACAATGTTGCATGTTGTTTCATCTCAAATTATGTCTGTATTCACTTAATATTTCAAATATCCGCGTTTGTCCTTTTTACATTAATGTCTGTATCAAAGACGCACTCCAACTTGACCGATAGCGCCATGATGACATCGACTTTTTTATATACTTTGTTTTGGTTCTGTAAATATAGGTTGATTTTATAAAAGAGAATCTACAGTTTATCTATTTTTCTGATTTCTAAATAAAATAATTCATGTTAAATATCTGACGCCATGCCATACTATGACTCCAATAGCGACAGGTTGCAAAAAAAGCATGACTGATCAACCACTAAACCAACTTCATCATTCCACTTTTAAGTCTGGCAGTGTTAATCGACATTCGATATTTGATAATTGACCCCATTGCCATCATACTCAGTACGCTCCCGCATCGATATCGTTTTTTTTGGGGGTCTTTTACTGGAGGACAGTACGCACCAGGGATTGTGAAACACAATAGAAATCTCTATCGCCAATATTTCACTATCCATTTCACTGTGGTATTACCCTGGCCTAAATCACAAAACCCTTATTTCATTCAATCCATCACCTATACTGGAATAAAACGAATGAGTTTTTGTTCAATCCCTAAAATACTTAAACCAAATCTCCACATCCGTTTGTCGGTTATTTCATGCCTTCTGTCTACAATAAAGCCCGAACCGTAGATAAAATTTTCCTTTCGGTCATTCTCCCTGCATCTTTGCAATAAATTATCAATTGATGAGACAACTGTTTTTACACTCGGGATTTATGTTGCTATTGATCCTATTTTCGTCTTTTCGTGAAAACGAAGCTTATCAATGTGCTGTCCAAGAAAAACCACTTGTGATAGAGCATTTTGCCACTCTTTGGCAATCATCACTTATAAAAGACTCATCAACAAACATATATTACGGAGTTACCCATGATGATCAGTATTTATATGTAAGACTTCAAACAGATGATACGACACAAGGTCAAGCGATATTACTCAATGGAATTCAATTCCGAGTAGAAACAAATGAAAATACAATATCTAATTGGGAACTCTTATTTCCCATTACAAATCCCTGTCCTATTGTAGATGATTATTGTTTATTTCCAAGACCTTTGTACGATACACGTAGGCAACTTGCCTGTGAAACAAAAAGATCTCATTTCAACAACCATTTCCTAACAGGTATGGCCATGATGAGAATAGAAAGCATTCGCGATTCCGTGCCACTCATGGTAAACAATCGCCTCGAAAATGGTTTGGAAGTTATTTTGCAAACCGACAGCTTACGAACTTTGTATTATATCGCAAAAATCCCCTTAAACATGATCTTTCATAGGCCGAAAGATTATCTGCTTAATGCAGAAAAGCCTTTTTCATTTGAATTTCAAGTACAAACAGATAACCAAAACGAACATAGGACAACAAACAAACCCAAAGATAATTTCACACTACCGCTGCTTTCTAACGACATGAATTTTCACATCAGAGTAACAAAAGCCTATTTGGCTCAAGGTAATAAACACGTTTACACCAACCAAAACAAAATCAAATGGCACAAAAAACCGGAGTTTTTGTATTGTTATTCCTCTTCATGACCCTCATGGGAATAGGACAAGAAGCCGAAAAGTTGATTATCAACAAAGATTATTATGCCACCACGCTGGGGGCGGTTTTGAAAGATTTAGGAAAAACCTACCACTTAAAGGTCGATTTCAGCATGGCGGATGTAAAAGGTTATTCTGTAGCTTCCAAACACTACGAAATGCCTTTGGGAGAATTTGTTGCAACTATCCTGGAGAATACCGATTTGCAATTTAAAATCGTTGAAAACGAGATACAAATCAAAAAGAAGACCGATGCAATCACCCTGAAGGATAAACAATACCCTACAATGAATGATTTCACCCTTACAGGGTTGATTCATGATAAAGAAACAGGGGAAATTCTTCCCTATGCCCAGGTATTGATTGAAGGTACTACCAATGGAACCACCAGCAACGTAGACGGATACTTCACCTTGTTCCATGTGCCGCATGACACCTCAACATTGCTCATCGGTTATGTGGGGTATGATAAGAAACGTCTTCCGCTCACACCTCGACTTGTGAACAACAAATTGACCATCGACATGGTAAAAGGTGCTTTTCAGTTGGAGGATGTTAACATTGTAGGTGAACGAAAAGACTTGATGAAGGTATCGGATAAAATCAGTGAAACGGCGCTCACGCCACGCGAAATTGCAGTATTACCAAGTCTGGGTGAAAAGGATATTTTTCGCACTTTCCAATTGTTGCCCGGCATTAGCGGAAGTAATGAGGGCTCAGCAGGTTTATATGTTCGGGGCGGTACCCCAGATCAAAACCTGATTCTCTACGACGGTTTTTCGGTCTATCATGTAGATCACCTTTTCGGGATGTTTAGCACTTTTAATTCAAATGCCGTGCTCGATGTTAAGTTGTTTAAAGGTGGATTTGAGTCGAAATACGGTGGTCGTTTATCAAGTGTTATGGACATTGTGGGAAAAGATGGCAATGAAAACAACTTTAACTTGGGAGCTGACCTTAGTTTTTTAAGTTTCAATGCTTATACAGAATTTCCTGTCGGAGAAAATGTAACCGTACTATTTGCCTTCCGGCGATCGTTTCAATCGGCTTTATACAATAAATTTTTCGACAATTACAATTCAGAAACAACTACGACTACACAATTTGGAGGGGGAAGCGGAGGAGGCAATCAACCTCCCGGGCGTCAAATGGAAACAGCCGAACCTACCTCCTATTTCTACGATATCAACAGTAAGATCTCCTATAAACCATCAAAAAAAGACATTGTCAGTTTGAGTATTTTTAACGGAAAGGATGTATTGGATAACTCACGTGAAACCAATCGCTCGTTTGGCGGCATGGAAATGAGTGGAGGCGTAAACGATTTAACCGACTGGGGCAATTTAGGGTCGAGTTTAAAATGGTCAAGGAAGTGGAACCAGAAATTTTATTCCAATGCACTGGTGTCCTATTCCAACTATTTTAGTGTCCGCGATCGCACCTCAGAAAATACCCGCATCAATGAAGATGACGAATATGAAACCACAAAACGCGGATCGTATGAGGATAACAACCTACAAGATTATGCTTTTAAAATAGACAACGAATGGGAAATAAATCTGGCCAATCGCATTGAATTTGGCCTTCAGGCCAATCATTTCAACGTACAATACGATTACCAGCGCGACGACACCATTACCATCCAAAACCGCGATGACCAGGCCGATTTAATGGCTTTTTACCTTCAGGACAACTGGACTCCCCTGCCCCGTTTGTCCGTTATTCCCGGAATTCGGGTGTCCTACTTCAGTGGAACCGACAAACCTTATTTTGAGCCAAGATTATCAGTTTCGTACGCGCTTACGGAGAAATGGAAATTAAAAGCAGCCTGGGGAAAATATGACCAATTTATTCAGCGTGTAACCCGCGAAGACATCCAATCCGGATCCAAAGATTTCTGGATGCTGGCCAACAACGATGATGTTTCCGTTTCCTCTGCTGAACACTACATTGCTGGATTTACTTATGAAACAAATAATTACTTGTTCGATGTGGAAGCGTATTATAAAAATCTGAACGGTCTTACCGAATATACACTCCGCTATATCCCTCAATTCGGATCGCTCGACTACAACGAGTTTTATTATACCGGAGACGGTTATGCTCAAGGAATTGAATTTCTTGTTCAGAAAAAATTTGGTAACCTCAGTGGCTGGATGGGTTATACATTAGGTGAAGTTATGTATAATTTCCCCGTTTACGGAGACGATTACTATCCGGCAAGTCACGATGTAACCCATGAGTTTAAAGCAGTCGGCATATACAAACTCAATAAATGGACTTTTTCGATGACCTGGATTTTTGCCACAGGAAAACCATATACCCAACCTTTGGGAGGATATGAAATTGATCTGCCAGACGGGACTGTTCAGGATTACATCCTGGTAGGACAAAAAAACGGAAGTCGATACCCGGATTACCATCGTTTGGATTTGGCTGTTTCCCGAAATATGAAATTTGGCGATATGGCCACCGGAGCCATCAGCTTCTCCCTATTTAATGTCTATAACCGCCAGAATGTATGGTATAAAGAATTCGAAATGGTAGAGGGACAACTGGTTGAAACGGATGTCACACTCCTCGGAATAACACCCAATATTACACTTTCATTTAGCTTAAGATAACATGAAAAGATCACTCATATCCCTCCTCGTTGCAGCCATCATTATGGTGGGTTGTAACAAAACCGAAGACGATGCATTATCACTCGAAAAAATAGCTGTAGTGGCTTCGTTCCTCACACCTAACCAAACTCCTATGGTCATACTGAGTAGCGCTGTAGCCTATTCTGATGACACCACCACCGTGGATGATGCCATTTCCGGTCAGACGCTTAAGATTTCAACCGAAGATTTGGAATACTTCATGACTGAATCAGATACTATTCCAGGTACTTACCTGGAATCTTCCGGAAATTTGGAAATTGAACCTGGCATAACCTACCAACTTTCGTTTACTTACAAAGATCAGGATGTTTCCAGTTCAACCATTATTCCTTTTAAACCTGAGAACTTTGAAATTTCGGATTCTACTATCAGTGTTGAACGAATTACAGAAGATACTGGCCCAGGCAATCCACCAAGTATGGAAGAAGTTGAGTTGACCTGGGATAACGATGATGCCAATTACTATATCCTGAACATCAAATATTTGGAAGAAGAATACGACACCATCAATACCGTGTTCGAAATAGATGATGCTGAGGACAGGGCCAATTTTAGCACCGAACCCATACAAACTGATTATTTCACTATCCGCAGTATGCAATTCTCATTTTTTGGAAAATATCAAGTGGTGCTTTCTCAGATTACGCCCGAATACGCCAAACTATACGAGTCGCTTAGCCAAAGTTCGCTTGAAGGTCTTACTGAACCTGAGTCTAACGTCACCAACGGAAAAGGTATTTTCACATCTTATAACAGCGATACGTTGTACATCAATGTGTATGAGAGTAAATAGAACATTATTAAACTCTCCCTTATCCTGGAGTGTTTACTTTGAGCAGCAGCGTCAGTACGACTTATTTAAAAAATACAACATCTAACTATATAGATGCTAACTAATTACAGTTATTACCCTTGTCAAAAAACGTATCTCAGCGCTATCATCATCAATAAAAAAACTCTCGTTTCAGATAAATCTGAAACGAGAGCTTTTTACTGTCAAAGGGCGATTTTAGTCCAGAACGGTAACCAAATCGGCTTTACTTTTCCTGACCTTAGGCAAATTCACCAACCAATCTTTTTCAGTATCGCGATAACCTACAGGTAACATCACACAGCTTTTCAGCCCCTTTTCTTTCAAATTTAAAATTTCATCCAAAGCCGCGGTATCAAACCCCTCCATAGGAGTGGTATCAACGCCTTCAAATGCAGCAGCAGCAATGGCTTGTGAAAAAGCTATATAGGCCTGACGAGCAGCATGATTAAAGTTGGTTTCAGCATCGCGCTGCGGATAAGCACCCAGCAACATTTGTCGGTAATCTTCCCAACCCTGGTTTTTAAAACCACGTATGGTGTTGGTTAAATCGAACATTTTATTGATACGCTCTGGTGTATAAGTGTCCCACGCCACGAAAACCAATAGGTGTGAACAATCGGTAACAACCGATTGATTCCAGGCAATGGTGCGGATTCTTTCCTTTAATTCCGGATTGGTAATCACAAAAATCTCATAGGGTTGTAGTCCACTCGAAGTGGGCGCTAAAGAAGCCGCCTCAATAATGCTATCGATTTTTTCTTGTGATACTTTTTCACCATTCATGGCTTTGGTGGCATAACGCCATTTTAATTTATCTAATAATTCCATTTTGCTATATTTAATTGATTTAATTATTTAAATTTTATGAATGTTCATTTAGTTTTATCAGGAGAATAATATTAAACTTTAATACCATCCCAAGCAACTTGAAAAGCATGTTGAAGAACTTTATCGTCGACAGGATACAATTGACGGTATTGCATATGCATTAAAAAAGCCATGGGATAGATGGTAAATGCATAAAGCAAAAAAGGCGAAAGCTCCTTTATTATACCTTCATTTTGACCACGCAACCACAAATCGAACAAAGGCTTAAGGTAGTTTACTCCAATTTTACGGGTAGCTTCATCAATCATGGGGGTATTGTCACATTGTGCCAAGAACGATGCTTCTTCTTTAAATTTCAACTTAAATTCAAGCATTTGCAACCATATTTGCTCAAAACTCTTCTTAACCGGAAGAGTTTCATCATAATTATCGAAGGCAAAATCTGTAAATTGCTTTTTCACCTCAAGGTACAGGTGATTCACCATATCTTGTTTGTTTTCAAACAACAAATAAATGGTAGCCGGTGATACATTGGCCAGCTTAGCAACTTTCGCCATGGATGCACCGAGAATACCTTCATTATTAATTAAAGTAAGCATAGCACTTAAAAGGGCTGTCCTTTTGTCGATACTTTTCTGAAGTCGGGGCATATCAAAATTATTTTCTCCGACAAATATAATTCATTTTATGAATGATCATTCATTTTTAACAAATATTTAGTTTTGTTTTCAAAATAATTGGGACTATTGAATTACCCCGAATGGATATAAATCCCTCATTAATGCAACTAAAGATTTAATTTGATCGCTTGTTTTTAAAATCATCCCAATGAATGGATGAAGTCTTCCCAATGAAAAAAAAATTCATACCTATGAATGAACCAAATCTTCCCAATGAATTGATCCGTTCATCCCAATGAATTACGAACCAATGATGAGACACCAAACCTCCCCTATGCCTTGTCTTCATCCAACTGTTTAATAAACCCAGCAATGTTTTCCATCAACCACTTGGGAGTACTGGTGGCACCAGAAATTCCAACACTGCCAACACCTTGAAACCAAAATGGCTGTATTTCGGACACATCTGATGCAAAATAGGTTCTTGGATTAACCGATTGTGCTGCACCGAACAGAACCTTTCCATTGCTGCTCGATTTTCCTGCCACAAACACCATCACTTCATGCGCTAAGGCGAAACTTTGCAGTTGAGGTACTCGGTTACTCACTTGTTTACAAATACTTTGCACGACATTTAGCAATACCTTTGGATCACCTCCCTTAGCTGAGATTCGTTCCTTAATCGTATTTTGCAACCTTTGATAATCGGCAACACTGCGGGTAGTTTGAGCAAACAGGTGAATTTTACGTGTAAAATCAATTGAATCCAGGTCACCTTCGTCAACAATCACAAGAGCATGATCGTTGGTTTGTCCATTTAACCCTACAACTTCCGGATGATTTTTTGAACCAAAAACAACCACTTGTCCACCTTCGCCCGAAATATCCTCATATGAACATGAAACTTTGTGTTGTAACCTTTTTACAATCGGACAAGTTCCGTCGATTAAAGTGAGGTTATTTTTGTTTGCAACATCATAGGTGGATGGGGGCTCGCCATGAGCGCGCAGCAGCACAGTGGTATTTTTCAGCGCCAAAAACTGTTGATTATCAACTATAACCATACCCAAATCAGTAAGTCGTAACATTTCTTCGTCATTATGAACCAATTCACCAAGACAATATAACTTACCACCCTGTTGGAGATATTTTTCAGCCAAGGCAATGGAAGCCTCCACTCCAAAGCAAAAACCCGCAGCGGGATCCAGTTCAACTACCATTTACATTTTTATTAAAGGCTTTATTTACCCACTTTCACAAACCTCAGTACATTGGCAAATTGCGGATTGATAACATATTTTCCTGTTGGATCAATCCATCCCCAATTGCCCAGTTTTCTAACCTTGGCCAAGCCGTGCTCAAAACCATCTACTTTTTCGTATTGCGGATTCACAACCCATGTTCCTTTTCCATTGATAAACCCCCATTCTTTGTCCTTTTTGGCGGCAGCTAGTTGACCTGAGAAATCGAGAACATCATTAAACTGAGGATTGATTACATAGATTCCTTTGACATCCACAAAACCCCATTCCTTGCCTTTACGAACAGCAGCCAAACCATCCGAAAAGCTATTTGCAGCATCAAATTGGGGGTTAATTATATAACTTCCTTTTTTATCGATAAAGCCCCATGACTTGCCTTTTCTAACAGCAGATAATCCATTGGAAAAAGGCTTCATATCATTGAATTGAGGATTGATGATAAAAACACCTTGGGTATTGATAACACCCCATTCACCGTTTTTACTTACGAGTGCTCTATCCTGATCGAAAGCCTCAGCCTTATCAAACTGCGGATTGATTACCCAAGCGCCTTTTTTGTCGATATATCCCCAGCTTTTATCCTTCTTAACAGGTGCCAATCCTTCTGAAAAAACTCCGACAGCCGAAAACTGTGGATTGACGATATATTTTCCAGTTTTATCTACATAACCCCATTCACCACCCATGCGTACACGAGCCAGCCCCTGATCAAAATTTTCGGCATGCTCAAACTGGGGATTGATGACCCAACTCCCGTTTTTATCAATAAATCCCCATTCCTTATCCTTTTTTACAGCGGCCATACTTTCTGCAAAGTCAGAAACATTAGCAAATTGAGGATTGATGGCAAACTGCCCATCCTTACCAATAAAACCCCATTCTCCGTTTTTTCGAACCGCAGCCAGACCTTCACTAAAATCATGTATATGCTCAAATTGTGGATTAACTGCCCAGGAGCCATCCATAAGGACACAACCCCATTCTTTTCCTTTGCGGGCTGCAGCCAGATATTCCTGTGAAATTACTTGCAAGGTCAAGAAAATACCAATAAAAAAGAGTAGAAAGACTTTCATAATGATGTGATTTTAGATTGATAGGCTAAAATAGGGATATTTTTTTGAAGATAAAGGACTTATTGCTAAATATCACATACATAGAAATGAAGAAAGCGACAGCATAAGACAAGGATACCGAAGTATAAAAGGGAATGAACCTCCCTAACTTTCAACTTTTAACTCTTTACTATTCCTGTTTTCTTCGGCTACTTTCTCGCAAAAGAATCCAAATCAAAAGCCAATGTGAGGTAATTAGGAGATCCTACCAGGTTGTAAGTTGTCCGGGAGTAGTTGATTTTAAACTTGGAGATGCGCACACCAAAACCCCAGCTAAAACCTACCATTCCTAACTTATCTTCAATTTTACCTTCCTGACGACGGCGATAATTATAGCCACCACGAAGTACCAGATTTTTACCTAGATAAAATTCTGCTCCCACAATAAAGTGTCGCATTAATTGATCACCGAACTTGGAAAAACCTGTTTTCGTTTGTGCTTCCCCTGTTACAGGATCAATTCCACCTGAGGGATTAAGAGGATCTTCGTATGTTAGGTCCCATTTTTCGATATGATCGTAGATGATAGAGAACCTAAAAGGCACGTGATCGAGACGTTTCGAGATTACCGCTTGCAAATCAAAAGGTAGCGGATCTCTTGAATTACCGGTGTAGGTAGTCAACTGGGTACCAAAATTTCTGGCAACCAACGACATCGTCCAACCTGTTTTGCTTTGATATGATCCTGCCACATCAACAGCCAATCCCAATGAATTATACGTATCATAGGCCGAATAAACTACTTTGGCTGCTGCACCGATAGAGAAAACAGAATCTAATTTCCGACCCCAACCAATGGTAACGGCCATATCGGAAGCTCCAAAGGTTCCACCCAAAACACCGGTTTCATCTGCATAATCAATCTGGCCGTAATCCATATATTGAAGTGTGGCCATAAAATTGCCATATTTTTCAAATGACCTTCCATATTGCACACTACCATAGTTGGTTCCTTCAAACCAATTTACATAATTCATGGCCATGGTATTGTTCATCCCTGAGGTTATCATCGAAGGATTTACATAACCTATGTTGATATCATTATCATCAATGGCAGCTACGTTACCACCCAAAGCAGCCACTCGAGCAGAAATGGGTTTTTCAAGAAATGAAAAGGCATACCTTCCACCAATCTGAGCGTTGGTAACTAACATCCCCGAAAGGAAAAAAATCAGAATAAGTATTATTTTGTGTTTCACAGGCGCTGACAAATGTTTTTCAGATAACGATGATTATCTGGTTTTATTTCACACTAGTTTACTTTGGTAACTCTTCCTGTACCATCAATACTGGTTTCAACCTGAGGATCACCAGTATACAGAATTTCCCCACTTCCCTTTATCCTGGCTTTCATTTTACTTAAAACGGAAACCGTTGCCTTACCCGATCCGTTGAGTTCGATGTTCATGCTATTGGCATTGAACCCAAACCCATCAAACATGTTGGCCTGATCCATTTCGATGTCGGCGTTCTGACAATTGCCGGTAATCATAAGCATGGCATTATCCTTCAACCTCACATCCAAATCGTTAACAAAAACGTTTAAATTGAGGGTAGATTGATGACCTGCCTTTACCACCAGTTTTTTAGCAGTTATTAAATTAACTGTAGTTAGATTAACCTGCCCATTCAACTGAATTTCAGTCAATTTGGGGGTTGAAATAGTAACCTTGACAGGCGTTTCGGCAATAATACAAGAACTCGAATGCAACTTAAGCGTATTGCGTTTTACTTCGGCAACCATCAACAACTGAATATTCGACTGTGCTTCGATGGTTACTCCGGGCTCACCTTTAACAAGAACCACTGCCGCATCAAAATCGACATTAATTTCAGAGAAATCTGAAACATTGTATTTTTGAGTTACTACCTCTCCCTCACCTTCAATACAAGTATTACAGGAGTTCACGATAATCCCAACGAAAAAGAACAGGATAAACAGGGGATTCTTTACAAGCTTTGATTTCATCGAAAAGTTGTTTTGATAAGCTGCTACAAACATAGCTAAATTCGCCATAACACTTTCGTCTCGAGATAAAAAAAGAAAGCAATGCAGATCAATAAAGGATCCGCATTGCCTTCTAGCATAACCAGATTAACCAGACAAATTATTTACTTTCTTGTAACTTGATCAGATTCAGGGCACTTCCTGCTTTAAACCATTCAATTTGATTTTGATTGTAAGTATGATTGGCCACAATTTCATCGGAAGTTCCATCTGCATGGTGAGCGACAACAGTTAACGGCTTTCCAGGAGCAAAGGTCGTCAGTCCTAAAACATCAAAGGTATCCTGCTCCTGAATCAATGCATAGTCAGCCTTGTTATTAAAGGTAAGGCCTAACATACCTTGTTTTTTAAGATTGGTTTCGTGGATGCGGGCAAAAGAACGCACCAGAACCACTTTAGCTCCTAAAAAACGTGGCTCCATGGCAGCATGTTCACGTGAAGATCCTTCGCCATAGTTTTCATCCCCCACGATAACTGAACCAACACCAGCATCTCTTATCGCCGCAGCCACCTGAGGTACAGGTTCATATTTTCCGTTAAACGGATTACGCGTGGCGTTGGTTTTATCATTAAATTCATTTACCGCACCAATCAACATATTCTGGGATATGTTTTCCAAATGTCCGCGAAAGCGCAACCAAGGGCCAGCCATGGAGATATGATCGGTAGTACATTTCCCTTTGGCCTTGATGAGCAGATTGAGGCCTTTGTAATCAGCACCATCCCAAGGTTTAAAAGGTTCCAGTAACTGCAAACGCTCCGAATCTGACTTCACTACAACTTCAATACCGGAACCATCTTCGGCAGGAGCCTGATATCCGGCATCTTTTACATCAAATCCATTGGGAGGATACACCACGCCCACGGGCTCTTCTAGCATCACTTTTTCACCATCTTCATTGACCAGATAATCTGTTAAAGGATTAAAATCAAGCCTTCCGGCGATGGAATAGGCCATCACCATATCAGGTGAACTTACAAACGCATAGGTATTTGGATTGCCATCATTTCGTTTGGCAAAATTCCTGTTAAAGGAAGTAACTATGGAGTTTTTGTGTCCGTCTTTGACGTCGTCGCGTGACCACTGACCAATACATGGTCCGCAAGCATTGGCCAATACAACAGCGCCTAACTGCTCAAAATCGTCAATCAAGCCATCACGTTCGATGGTATACCGTACCTGTTCTGAACCCGGTGTTATTAACAAATCACTCTTAACTTTAAGCTTTTTTGCTTTGGCTTGTCGCGCTATTGAAGCGGCCCTAGTAATATCTTCATAAGAAGAATTGGTACATGAACCGATGAGTCCGGCTTCCATATTCAATGGCCAATCGTTTTTCTTTGCAGTTTCAGCCATTTGACTAACAGTAGTTCTTAAATCTGGAGTAAAAGGACCATTTAATGCCGGCTCCAACTCACTCAGGTTGATTTCTATCACCTGATCAAAATATTTTTCTGGAGAAGCGTATACTTCAGCATCTCCAGTTAGATCATTGGCAATGGCATTGGCCAGGAGCGCAATATCTTCACGTCCGGTTTGGCGCAGATACTCAGCCATGCTTTCGTCATATCCAAAAGTTGAAGTTGTGGCACCTATTTCGGCACCCATGTTACAAATGGTTCCTTTTCCTGTCGCAGAAAGGCTAATGGCACCCTCTCCAAAATATTCCACAATTGCACCTGTACCCCCTTTAACCGTAAGAATATCAGCTACTTTAAGAATAACATCTTTAGGAGAAGTCCAGCCGCTGAGTTTGCCTGTTAAGCGAACTCCAATTACTTTGGGGAATTTAAGCTCCCAGGGCATATCGGCCATCACATCTACAGCATCGGCACCGCCTACACCAATAGCGAGCATACCTAAACCACCCGCATTGGGTGTATGAGAATCGGTTCCTATCATCATACCACCAGGGAAAGCATAATTTTCGAGCACCACCTGATGGATAATCCCTGCACCGGGTTTCCAAAATCCGATACCATATTTATTGGACACCGAGGCCAAAAAATCATATACTTCTTTGTTGGTATAATCTGCATTGACCAAGTCTTGTTCAGCTCCTAATTTGGCTTGTATAAGGTGATCACAATGAACACTCGAAGGGACAGCAGCTTTAGTTTTACCAGCTTGCATAAATTGCAACAAGGCCATTTGTGCCGTAGCATCTTGCATGGCTACACGATCAGGACGGAAATCCACATACGAGTTTCCGCGATCGAAGGAAGCGGAAGGTAATTCACCATCCAAATGGGCATACAGAATCTTCTCTGTAAGCGTCATAGGCTTGTTTAACAAGGCACGGGCTGCTTTCACTCGTCCCGGAAACTTTTCATAAAGTGATTTAATCATGTCAATATCGAAAGCCATAGTAGTAATTTTTAATGGTATTTTTCTTAGTTCTTTCATCGGCCAAAGCCGGATCGCAAATATACAAAAAACCATTGTTTAAAAATAACAGTCCTAAGCAGGCTATTCACTATTTATTTTGTTTTCCAGATTGAAATTTTTGGTGAGATATTGCAGGAAAAGATGACTTTCTACGCTCATATCAAATTACAACAACCTGCCATGATTAATAATTATCTGCCTACTCAGTCTTCGAATGGGTTCTTCAATTTTATATCTTTGGAAACGCATACATGAACGAAACCATAAAAAAATATCAATTTAAAGACGGGCTCCATCTGGAGTTTGAAATCCTTGACCTAAAGGAGCTGCTCAAAAGGAAAGGTCATATGATGACCGTGCCACACCGGGCACAGTTTTATCATATTATCTGGATTGAAAAAGGCTATGGAACTCATTTGGTAGACTTTAAACCCATTACTATCGAAGACAATACGATCCTGTTTATTCCTCAAGACAGTGTGAATTTGTATGATATTGAAGGGGAATATCAAGGAAAAACCATGATTTTTACGGATAAATTCTTTTTCAAGAACCACCAAGATGCGCAGTTCTTGCATTCCACACCTCTTTACAGTAATCTGTATGACACAGCCAAAATCCGGTTTAACCCAAGCCTTTCCGACCTAAAGGTATTCTTCAACGCCATGGAAACTGAGTTTGTGAGAGCCCCCGACAATGCACAATTCAGCATCCTCCACAACATGTTACACATTTTCCTGCTCAAGGCAGAACGCGAATTGCAATCACAAGGATTCGTAAAACTAGAACCCAGTGCAAACCTAGATTACCTTGTTTTATTTAAGGATTTGCTCGAAAAGAATTTTCGCACCGACAAATCAGTCAACAAATACGCCTCCAGCCTAAGCATTTCCGAAAAACAACTTCACAAAGCCACCACTACCTTAATGGATAAAACGCCCAAACAAATCATCGACGAACGGGTGTTGCTCGAAGCCAAACGTCTGCTAGCCCACAGCAACCAGTCCATAAAAGAAATAGCCTACGAACTGGGCTACGACGAACCCACCAACTTTATTAAATATTTCAGAAAACGGGTCAGTACTACTCCGTCAGAATTTAGAGATCAATTTTAATCCATTAAAAAAGGGAAATACATTTATTTCAAATATTTCAAATAATATTGTAAATTTGAAACATGAATACGCAGACTAAAATAGAACAGAAACTGAAAGAACTGAAACCCATGCTCAGTAAAGATTATAACGTTGAAAGAATTGGGTATTTTGGTTCGTATTCACGAAACGAGCAAACCATTAACTCTGACATTGATATTCTCGTGTATTTTAGAAAACCTCTTGGCTGGGACTTTTTTGACCTTCAAGAATTACTGGAAAAAGAATTAGAATTGAAAGTAGACTTGGTTTCAGAAAAAGCTCTAAAAGAACAACTCAGACAAATCATCTTAAGTAGCGTAAAATACGTATGACACCAACTCAACGAAACTACACTTTATATTTGGAAGATATGTTGACTTCCATGGTGCGAATTGAAGAGTATATCGGAGTATTGGAGTTTAGATCGTTTAAAATGAACTACCTAATTGTTGATGCCATAGTCAGAAATTTTGAAATTATTGGCGAAGCAGCAAAAAATATCCCTGAAGAAATCAAAGAAAAGCACCCTGAGATTCCATGGAAAAAGATGTATGGTTTAAGAAATTTAATCGCACACGAATACTTTGGAATTGACTATGAAATGATTTGGGAAATTTCAAAACACAATTTACCCCAGAACTTAATCGATCTGAAAAAAATCGTTGAAAACGAAACATTTCGCAAATAAGATCAAGCATTGTAGTCTGTTTAGTTTGCGATATTAAGGTGAACGGCTCAATACTTTTCAAATAGGATCAAAAACACTCTACCTTCGACCTTCGAAATCAAAAACAGGCAAAGCCCTTCTTTTACAAAGCAATTGACAGCAATTGATTCCGGGTTTGGAGTAAATCTACCATATTAAGGAGTAAACCTACCTTTCGCACCTTTCCTGCTTGTTTCATCTTTGCAGCGTGAAATTTAATCATCAATTAAATACAAATGCAATGAAGAAATTAACTTTTATCATGATGTTCGCCCTGGCATTAAATGCTTGTGGACAAACAGAAAATAACGATTCTAAAACTAAAAACAAAGAAAAAATGGAAATCTCGAACAACCAAAAAGTAGTGGAACTACTGAAGAGTATCGAAACAGGAGCTGCTGAGCCAACAGGGTATATCAACCCCAACCATTACATTCAGCACAACCAAGGTGTTGCTGATGGATTAGCCGGATTTGGCGCTGTATTGCAACAATTACCAAAAGGTAGCGCCAGAGCAAACACCGTTCGTGTATTTAGCGATGGCAACTATGTGGTTGCTCATACCGATTATAATTTTTTCGGACCTAAAATCGGCTTCGATATCTTTCGTTTCGAAGATGGGTTAATTGTAGAGCATTGGGATAACCTGCAAGAAAAAGCGACTGAAACCGCCTCTGGACGCACTCAAATTGACGGCCCCACAGAAATCATAGACTTGGATAAAACAGAAGCCAACAAAGCACTGGTAAAGAATTTGATGAATGACGTATTCTTTGGAGGCAATCCCAATAAAATAACCGAATACATCTCGACAGAACAATACGACCAGCACAATCCGGGAGTAAAAGATGGTTTGGCAGATTTAGGCAAAGTGCTTCAGTCTTTAGCAGAAGCCGGCATGCCCATGATCTACGAAAAAAACCACATCATTCTTGGTGAAGGAAATTTTGTTTTGTCCGTATCCGAAGGCATCTTCATGAAAGAAAAAGTATCCTTCTACGATTTATTCAGAATTGAAAATGACAAGGTAGTGGAACACTGGGATACCATCGAAAAACTAATCCCGGAAACGGACGCCAAAAACAGCAACGGGAAATTTAATTTCTAATTGAATGTTCAAAGACCAGACAGTTGTATAAAACCTGTCTGGTCTAAAGCTATTTACATCATGGACGTTAACTCATACTTAGCCATTTTAGCCAATGAAATTCACTCGGTGGTGATTGCCACTATTGATGAAAATGGATTGCCAACTACCCGTATCATTGACATCATGCTACATGATAAACAGGGAGTTTATTTTATAACAGCCAAGGGGAAAGCATTTTACAAGCAGATAACAAAAAAAACAAAAAAAAAACTATTTATCGTTGAGCGGGATAACAGGAGGAATCGATTCGATGTCCAAAAAATCGATCACCTTAACGGGATCAGTAAGAAATATAGGCACCAAAAGGTTAGCAGAAATTTTTTTGAATAATCCCTATATGAACACAATCTACCCCTCCGATGAGAGCAGAACAGCGTTGGAGGTTTTCTGCTTGTATAAAGGACAAGGATATTATTTTGATTTATCAACCCAACCCATTACCCGAAGGAATTTTGCATTTGGAGGAAGTGAAATACAACGTTATGGTTATCAAATAACAGAAACCTGTACTGCTTGCGGGAAGTGTATCGAAAAATGCCCAAGTAATTGTATCCAGGTAGGACACCCCTATTTCATCCATCAAGAACATTGTTTGCATTGTGGCAACTGTTTCAAAGTCTGTCCTCACGAGGCTGTGATTCATCCAGATGACTAACCGTCAACTACTAAAATTAGTCTTTTGAAATACAAAAAGTGAATCCTGCACTTGATAGGTAAAAAAACATCACCAACAGATCAAATTATCTGTTAAAGATGGTTTCTATCAATGCAGTACTTTCAGTTAAGTTACAGATGTATTAGAATTACGGCACCTAAAGTTGCTCCATCAACTTAAGGAAGGTTTCCTTTCTTCTCGACGAAACCGGCACTTTAGAACCATCCGACATCATTACCATACCTCCCAAACCTTTTTCATAAGACTCAATAAATCGAACATTAACCAAATGAGATTGATGGCATCTGAAAAAGCCATACTCACTTAACATCTCTTCAAAATCCTTTAAAGTTTTGGACAAAATCAACTGTTTTCCATTCACCATATAGACTTCAGTATAGTTTTTATCGGCCATGCACCTGACAATTTCTCTCACCTTAACCACATATATCGAATTGATGGTATTTAAAACAATGCGATGCTCATCTATATCTTTTTGTAAATTATGCAGGTAATTCTCAATCTTTACGGATTCGCTTTCTAAACGATAATCACTAAGAGCAGCTTTTTCAACAGCCTCAATAAGTTCATTGGCATTGATGGGTTTCATGATATAATCGATGGCTGATTTTCGAATGGCCTGAATGGCGTATTGCTCGTAGGCGGTAACAATTATAAACCGAAAACTTAACGACTTCAATTTATTAAGTAAATCAAACCCAGTGCCGTCGGGCATGTTGATATCAAGAAATACCAAATCAGGGTTCAGGTCTTTTATCAATGTCACCCCTGTTTTTACATTTTCGGCTTCTCCTACAATTTCCACTTGGTTACAATAAAGATCCAGAATATTTCTAATTACCTGTCTTGCATTGGGTTCATCGTCAACAATAATCGTCCGTAGCATGGCATTGTATTTTAATTGTTAATTCACTGAATACTTAAAAGGAATGGTAAATCGCACCAAAGTACCCAATACCAATCCGTGAATGTCTTTCTTTTCCTCAACGTCAAAAATCACCCGAAATCCATACTTCTTGCCAAGAATAGCAATTCTTTCACGCGTTATTTCAAGCGCCGTACTCTTATGTTCGGTTTTGCGAATACTCAACTTAAGGGCGGCTGTAAGACCAATTCCATCGTCATCAACCTCGAATAATAAATGTTCTGCCCTGTGAATAAAACGAACCACCAGATGACCAAAGCCTTCTTTTGTAAACAAGCCGTGTTCCAAGGCATTTTCAATCATGGGTTGGGCCAACATGGGAGGAATTTGATATCCATCTGGATCAATATTCTCATCAACTTCAAATGAGTAGGTGAATTTGTTGGGAAACCTTAAACTTTGTAACCTCAGATACAACTCCAATGTTTCAAGCTCTTTGGCCAAGGTGATAAATTCAGATCTACTGTTGTTTAGGATCAGTCGAAAAAGACGTGCAAAATCAGATAGATAATTTCCTGCTTCTTTAGGATTGTGCGAATAAATAAAGTTTTGAATAGCGAGCAACGAATTTCCCATAAAATGAGGATTCATTTGCAATCGGAAAATGCGCTGTTGCAACTCAATGTTCCTGCCATAGAGTTTGAGTTCAAATTCACGTCGTTTAACATATAAAAACAACAAAATAGCTATGACTGTAGCAACCAGCACAATAAACCAAACCCTAAAGTAAAATGGTTGGTCTATACGTATTTTAATGGTAGCGGTGGTAACCGACCAATTCCCATTTCGGTCGCCAATGCGGTATTTTAATGTATAATTCCCAGAAGGAATTCCAGCGTAGCGTACCTTCCGTTGTGCATTATCAATTTCAACCCAATTATCATCAAAACCTACCAATGCACATTGATACAAATATCTTTCCGGATTAACCAAATCAGAACTATTTAATTCTATGCTAAATACCCTCTCATCTGGTTGGAGAATCAGGTTACTTTGTTGGTTTAAATCGTGGCTATAAATGTGATCATAAATAAACAAACGACCCAAAAAGGGTTCTGGAACCATGGAGTCATTTATAATATCCTGTGGATTAAAGAGATTAAAACCATTAACCCCTCCAAAAAAGAGACTTCCGTCCTTTAATTTTATTCGTCCCTGAGTAAAACTATTGCTTTGCAACCCGTCATGCCGAAGAAACTGAGTAAAATTATTGGTTTCCATATTGAATTTGAACAAGCCATCACCACGAGTGGAAATCCACAGATTACCTTCATTATCCGAAAGCAGGGCGGCAGGATCAGAAGAGTAAAAACCAGCGTTAAACCCTAAACTCTTGAAGCTTTGAGTTGAATCGATAAATTGTTGTAAAGTATTGGTCAACAACCAAATGTTTCCATTTTTATCCTGACAAATATCCCTCACTTCGTTGGAGGTTAATCCGTTTGGAATATCTTCATCGGCAAAATAAGAAACAGCAGAATCATTTTGAGGAAAATAACGGTGAACACCACAGGCCGTTGTTCCAACCCAAATACTCTCATTGTCATCGTAAAATAAACGTGAAATAATTCGCGAACAAATAACCCTTTCAAAACGATCCTTTAAACTCTCGCCAAAAGTCCGGGTTTTTCGATTGAATCGAATGAGTCCATCAGCACCCCAAAAAGCTATATAGAAATCACCAAAACTATCTTCGCAAAAATCTGAATACCAGTCTTTTTCCAGATTTTGAGAACAATAGGTAAAAAACGAAAACTTCTTAAGCTTAGGCTCATACAAATTAAAACCGATGCCTCGCCACAATCCAATCCACAGCAAACTATCCTGATCGAAGTATAAGGCAGAAACATGGTTATCAGCTAAATGAGTTGGGGAATCATCCTTCTGTTTAAAGTGCTTAAACCTATCGGTTTTCAGATTAAAAAAATCCAATCCATCCTCTTCATAGCCAATCCATAAATGATGGTCAGGACCCTCGGCCACGGCAGTAACTACATATCCTTCAGGACTATTTTCGATTCCAGGGATATGCGTATAGGTGTTAAATGGATAGGCAGATGGATTATAAATATTAATACCGAGACCCGTGCCAAACCACAAATTCCCCACCTTATCCTCCATGATATCGTATACATTGTTATTCGAAACTGAGTGTGGATTATCCTTTTCGTTGGTAAAGCCCATCATAGAAGAATCTGACGGGTTAAACCTCAAAATACCACTTCCGGTAGCAAACCACAAGTCACCTTTTCCATCTTCTTTGATATCATAAGTAGTATATCCAATGAATTTTGTAAATATCTGACTTTCTTTGTCGAAGAGGTATACTCCATCAAGTCCTGAAATCCAAAAATTACCCTTGCTATCGGTATAAAAACAAGCTATATCCTGAGTACGTTTTTTACTAAAATCGATTTCACTAGTAGAGATATGCTCTATTTTCTGTGCTTCTTTGTTAAAATACATGGTAGCTAGTCCTCGCCCACCAATCCATAAGGTACTATCGGTATCGTAAAACAAATCATGATAAAGATAATAAGGCTGAGGGCTGCCCGAATGGCTATAAGTAGAAATGATTGTTTGGTTTATTACATCATATCTGATCAAGTAGCCCGATTGAATATCCAACCAAAGAATCGAGTCATTCTCGAATATCATATCTCGTATATACGGTTGAGTGGGAATCGTACTGTCACCATTGAATTCCAAGTGATTAAACCCATTTGTAATTCGATTATAGCTGTTAAGTCCTGATTTTGTCCCAACATAAAGTTCGCCATTGTTACCTGAAACAACGCAAGAAATATGACTTGAGGAAATTGAAGTGAAATTATCAGGGTTATTTTTATACACTTCAAATACACGGCCATCGTAACGATTCAACCCATCCACAGTTCCTACCCATGCAAAACCATGGTGGTCCTGTAACATACAAGTTACCCGGTTATTACTTAATCCATCGTCGGTAGTTAGTCTATTAAAACGAATCTGAGGGTTCTCAATTACAGGTCCCTTAAAAATGACCGGTCGTTGAGCCCATCCTGGTAAGCTCATCATCAACAACAAACAGAAGATGTTGAATTTAGCCATGCATTAACTTTTAGGTAACAATGTTAAAATTGCGGCAAGTTTTTCTTCCAGACTTATTGCTCCATTGATCCAATTGATGCGCACTCCAGAGTTTTCCATTTTACGAAACCAAGTCATTTGCCTTTTAGCAAACTGGTGGATGGCAATGTTTAACAAATCAAACATTTCCTCGTACGAAATCTCCTCGTTAACATATTGTGTGACATATCGGTATTCAAGTCCATAGAATTTTAATTGTTCCGGTGTAAGTCCCGAATCCAAAAGATGCCGAACTTCATCCACCATACCATCTTCAAGTCGTTGCTGAAGTCTTTGGGTAATTCTATCGCGAATAACCTGACGCTCAAACCGAATGCCAAAATTTACAGAGGCAATGGCCGGAATCTTAATTTCATCCTGTGGATGATCGACCCGATATGCAGCAATTTCAATGGCACGAATCAAACGCTTACGGTCAGTAATATCAGTGGTATTGTGAACCTGCCCGAAAGTTTTCAACTTCCTTATCAATGCTTCTTGCGAAAGACCTTCAAGAGAAGACCTAAGAACTTTGTTTTCATGAACTTGCTGAAATTCATATGATCGCAACAACGAATCAAGATACAATCCTGTTCCTCCGCACAAAATAGGAAACCGATCATTCTTTTCAATCTGCTGAAGCGCTTCCACAGCATGTTTTTGAAATTCAAACACATTGAACTCATATCCCGGATCAACAATATCAATCAAATGATAGGGTATTTTCTGTCCGTCGACAACAAAGTCCGTTAAATCTTTACCGGTGCCAATATCCATTCCACGGTATACCTGGCGCGAATCAGCGCTGATAATTTCTCCCTGAAGTAAGGCAGCCAAATGACAAGCCAAGGTAGTTTTACCGGTAGCTGTAGGACCTAGAATTGTGATGATGTGAACCATATATTTTCCTAAATTATTGCAATTTACAAACTATTGAAATACTTTTCTCTGCGAAGTGAATTTTCTTTGATAAATAATGCCTCTCTATATGCTTCAAGGTGGCTGATCTCCATGCCCAACACCCCCCTTTCTTTAATCTGTTTCACCAAAAGTGGAGAAAATAACTGTGGCCATTCGTGCTTATAACTTTCAACAAAGACGAACTCATCCAGGTGTTGAGCTGCACTTTGACGTTCTCTCAAAAACTGAAGAATACGCAAACCATCTAGCTTTTCGATACAAGCTCTGACAAAGAGTTCCTCTCTTTTAAAATTTTTCCTCAGTGGACTCCAAACCTCAGGGGTATTAAACTTCGAAAATAAAAAGTCGTCCATTGGAGTATACTCATCACAAAGAAATAACCGGTTAAAAGCATCAAATGTTAATTGAACTTCATCGAAAAAATCAGGATGATAAATGGGGTAAGAAGTCCAATCACCGGTATTTCCTTTGGTTAGCGCAGGACCTGTGCCAAAAACAACCCGATCAGAAAATCGCGATGAAGGATAGGCCACAGTATCACACCACAACATCAACCTTCCTAGTTTCACCAATTTTTGCATGAAGTAGAAATCCTCACCACTCTTAACCGGTGTCATTCCACCAGCTTTGCGGTATGCCCAAACCGGAAAAGCCATTGCAGACCCAAGAGCAGAAAAGGCATAGGGGTTATTAATTCGTAGCATTTGGAGGGCATAATGCCTCATATATATTTCATACCGAAGAATTAATAGGTCAGTTTCATCCCCCGCCAATGGATGAAAATAAGGGATAGCAAGTCCTGCTGCTTTGGGGTTTTCCGATAAACTTCTATTAATTTCAGATAGGTATTCCGACGGATAATGGGTATCTGCATCAATACTAACAACAACATCATGCGGTTGCGCCATTTCAGATATCTTATCCATACACAATTTGCGGGCCCAACCCACGCCACCTTTTCCTTTTGGCCATCCACAACCTGCTGAAGCCCGATCGATAACCGTGACTTCCATTTCTGTTAAATTATTGAAAAAAAGCAGGCTTTTTTCGTTATCTTCAACTACACCGCACATTTCTATTTGTATCCGGAAATCTTCATAATGGTTAACACATACCACCAAATGAAAACCAGTATATTCCTGCAATCGAATTGATTGAATCAACTTTGAAAGATTTTTAAATTCATTGAGAACAGGAAGTGCAAGGTATAATTTACGATCATTTGCCATCTGGCAAAATTCCAACAAAGAGTTAAATCTTTGTGGAGGTTGCTAAATTATTTTTACTTTTGGGTTAATTTATAATTCATCTAAATAATGCTTATGATCAACAATCCTGTCATCCAAAATTTACCAACCCACCTAAAAGGTTTTATTACTGATCAACATCACGACCAATACACTCCTCAGGATCATGCTGTTTGGAGATATGTAATGCGACAGAACCTCCGTAAGTTGGCAACTTTGGCGCATCCCTCCTATCTGGCAGGACTTAAAAAAACAGGGATAAGCATTGACTCAATACCCAGCATTCAGGACATGAATGTAATACTTAGCAAAATTGGATGGGCTGCAGTAGCGGTAGATGGCTTTATTCCACCAGCAGCTTTTATGGAATTTCAAAAATATAAGGTCTTGGTTATTGCGGCCGATATCCGACCCATCAACCAAATCGAATACACGCCTGCTCCGGATATCATTCATGAAGCAGCGGGCCATGCCCCCATTATTGCTGATGAGGAATATGCACTGTATCTGCAAAATTTTGGTGAGATCGGCTCCAAGGCTTTTTCCTCAAAAAAAGACTACGAATTGTATGAAGCCATCCGGCATCTTAGCATTTTAAAGGCCGATCCACATTCGAGTGACGACAGCATTGCCTTGGCCGAAAAAAATATTGAGCAAATCAACGAAAGTTTAGGAATGCCATCAGAAATGGCAAAGATACGCAATCTCCATTGGTGGACAGTTGAATATGGATTGGTTGGCAACCTTCAACAACCCCAAATTTATGGAGCAGGGTTACTCTCCTCCATCTCCGAAAGCCTCAGTGCCATGGATAGTAAAGTGATTAAAATACCTTATTCCATTGATGCGATGCATTATAACTTTGACATCACCAAGCCCCAACCTCAGCTATTTGTCACTCCTGACTTCAAGCATCTTAACCAGGTTTTAGAAGAATTTGCTAACCAAATGGCCCTGCGTAACGGAGGGCTCGCAGGTATTTTCAAGGCCATTGAGTCAGAAAACGTTGCCACTGCTCAATACTCTTCAGGGCTCCAGGTTTCGGGAGTATTTACTGATGTCATCGTGCACAACGGACAAGCCATTTATTTGAAAACAACTGGTGCTACGACCCTGAATTATGAGAACAAAATGCTTCACAGTCATGGTAAAACAACCCATGCCCATGGGTTTGGCTCTCCAATTGGACGAATAAATGGTTCGCTTAAACCTACGAGACTCTTAACAGATCAAGATTTAAACGATTTGGGAATAAGGCTAAACCAACCAACGGGTTTTTCATTTGATTCAGGAATCTCAGTAACAGGGACGCTGGATAAAATCACCCGAAAAAAGGGGCATATCATTCTTTTAACCTTTCGGGATTGCCTGGTTAAGCATGAAGACACGATTTTGTTTGATCCTTCGTGGGGAATTTATGACATGGCCATTGGCGAAAGCATCATTTCCGTTTTTAATGGTCCTGCTGATCCTGAGGGTTATGGATTGAAGTACGATGCTCCGACAGAAAAAACGCACAAAATCACCTACAGCGATTCCAATCGAAATCACCATCAATTGTATGCGATGGTACGTGAAATTCGCGAAGACAAGGCCCCCAAAGAAAAGCTAAATGAGATATGGCAAGACTATTCGCTCCATTTTGCTGAAGATTGGCTTTTAGGTGCTGAAATCCTTGAAATTAGCCGAATTCATCAGATGGAGTTAACCACTGATATATTAAGTCACCTCGAAAAAATCAAATTACAATATCCTGATTTATCAAACCTGATCAACAATATACGCTAAAAGGAGAACATTTTACGTCTAAAAATCAAAAAAAACTTGGGATAAAATCAGTACTTTTGACCCAAAATTTACCAGATGAATATTGAATTAAAAGGGAAGCTTATTCAAAAGCTTGAGGCTGTGTCCGGACAGGGAAAAAACGGAAAATGGGAAAAGCAGGAATTCGTTATCGAAACGGATGACCAATACCCTAAAAAAATATGCATGAATGTATGGGGAGACAAACTTTCTGCCTTAGCATCTGTGGTGGTAGGTGATCAAATTACCGCATCCGTAAATATTGAGTCACGTGAGTTTAATGGACGTTGGTACACCGATATCCGTGCATGGAGAATCCAACGTGGATCAGATGAAGGCAGCGCACCTCCTCCAGCCAGCTTGCCTTCAGCACCTCCTGCCGATCTGGGTCTACCGGAAGACGATCTTCCATTTTAACCTATGCCCTCTAATTTGGGTTTTGGCAAAATAAATTCAGGTAACCGACTTGGATTGGCACACGCAGCTGCCATTGGAGCAAACCTGATTTACGGCATTAATTATGTGATTGCCAAAGGCATTATGCCGGATTATTTGGCACCCAGAGCGGTCATTTTTTTACGTGTTGCTGGTGCCACAATCATCTTCTGGATTATATCTATATTTCTACCAAACGAAAAGGTAGCAAAACATGATCTGATTAAAATGGCTTTCGCCTCCATTTTTGGAGTGGCCATAAATCAGATCATGTTTTTTGAAGGTTTAAACCTTACCACCCCAATCAATGCTTCCATCATTATGGTTGGAGTTCCTATTTTGGTATTATTTTTCTCTCATTTCATTATCAAAGAGCGTATTACACGAAATAAATTGATTGGTCTTATCCTCGGTTTTGCCGGATCAGCTTTTCTAATAACCCGTGCAGGAGGCCCATCTTTCCAGGGAAACTCACTTGGAAATCTGTTCATTTTCATCAATGTGTCCTCTTACGCACTCTTTTTGGTCTTGGTGAAACCCCTCATGAAAAAGTACACTCCGCTTACCGTCATGAAATGGATATTTACCTTCGGTTTTATTTTTGTTATTCCCTTTACCGCTCATTTGGCCATAGCTGCCGATTATCAATCCATCCCATTCAACATTTGGATTTCCATCGGATATGTAATCCTTTTTACCACAGTACTAGCCTATTTACTAAACAATTACTCGCTTACCACCATCAGTCCAACAATAAATAGTGCCTATATTTACTTTCAGCCATTTCTGGCTACCTTTGTCGCGATTTCTTTCGGAAAAGACCACATCACCTGGTCGGAGATTATTGCAGCTCTGATTATCTTTACCGGAGTTTATTTTGTTAATTTTAAACAATCGAAAATTAAAAAAACACCCCTATGATCCCGCATATCCCCAACCTCAAATATACTGACAGTCGAAACTTTTTTTTAATGGCCGGACCTTGCGTTATTGAAGATGAAAAAATGGCTTATCCTATAGTAGAGCATATTTTAAAACTTACTGATGAGCTAAAAATTCCGTTTATCTTCAAAGCTTCCTATAAAAAAGCCAACCGATCAAAATTGGATTCCTTCATGGGAATAGGTGATGAAAAAGCCTTGAAAATACTGGATCATATCCGGAAGACCTATCAAATTCCTGTCGTGACAGATATCCATACCGCCGAGGAAGCAAGCCTTGCGGCTAACTATGTAGATGTGCTCCAGATTCCGGCATTTTTATGCCGGCAAACTGATTTACTGATCGCCGCAGGAAATACGGGAAAAGTGATCAATATTAAAAAAGGTCAATTTCTTTCAGGCGAATCCATGCAGTTTGCTGTTGACAAAGTGCTTTCAACCGGTAACGAAAACGTGATGCTTACCGAACGTGGCAATATGTTTGGATATGGGGATATGGTTGTTGATTATCGCAACATTCAAGCCATGCAACAAACTGGAAAACCAGTTATTCTTGACATTACCCATTCGCTGCAACAACCTAACCAAGCATCGGGTGTTACGGGCGGAAAACCTGAACTGATCGGATTAATGGCCAAAGCTGGAATAGCTATCGGTACAGACGGACTTTTTCTGGAAACACATCCCAATCCGTCAATCGCAAAATCAGATGGTGCCAATATGCTAAAACTCGACTTACTTGAAGGATTGTTGCGTCAACTAGTTGCTTTACGCGATGTGGTCGTAAACTTCTAAATTGGAGGAACACAGTTTTTCACTACGAAAGTGGATGAATCCAACTTTTGTTTATTCTCAAAGACAAATACTTAGGGGTTTTACTGATGTTGATTAAAAAAAAAAAAAAAACGATCTCAGTTATTAATATTTTCAGAATCTTAAAGGTTTACACAACACTAAATCCGTATTGGCTGATCGGGCACACTTTTCGCAAAGAAAAGCAGGCTCCTTGATGATTGAGGCCAACAGTAATATTTGTTCACTGATTTCCTTCTTGTCGAATTTACAAAGGTGTTTCTGCTTGGTTTTTTTTGGCATTGTTAGTAGGTATCACGAGGTTATTTTAGTCTAAATTAGTCTTTTTGGACTCCCATTATATTCCCTGTTAAAGGATTAAAATGCAGTTTTGCCTTGGATAAAGGTGCAGTTGATATGGCTCCCAGTTGATTGATAAGGAGTAAGGAATTAAAATAGGTCTTTCCGCCAAAGTTGATTTTAACCATACATTCAGCAGGAATACGGTAAAAAACCATATTAGGACTAGCTACAGGAGATTCGGACAACCCTTTTAATATGACTGTAGTATTCAACTCAATACCAACTGTTTCTCCATCGGGTGATCGCCAAATGGACGACTGTTTTTCTCCCGGCTGCGGTGTATAAAAAAAGGTTTCACTCACCAAAGAGGTTGTTTCTTTACCTAAGAATAAATCCAGGTACTTTTGTTCCATTTCGCGCAATTGTCGATCCATGTATTGCATACTTTCGCCGAAGTTCACCTCATGATAGCCGGTTATAAGGTTAAATCGGGCCTCACGAATTTTAGAAATTTGTTGGGCAGCCTCTTCAGCACGTTCTTTCTCCGATTTATCCACCCAGGTGGTTTTGAACAAAAAACGATTGATGGTCACCGTATCAATGGAGATCTTCCGAACAATAGTATCCTGTTTTTTTGTTTTGTTATATCCTGCCAAATAATCAAAACCATCCGATCCCTCAGTAAAATAGTAAGTTTGATTTACATCAGGTGTTTGGAAATAAACAGCCTTGGCTTCATTGTCATTCACCGAGACCAACGCTCCATTTTCGGCCAAATGAAAACTCATATTCCTTTCATCTTTTCCTTTTTCAATCGGAAGTTGAACAAAATACATCTGATTGGCATCCGTAACAGCAGAGGGGACAACTGTTGCATTCAACAGTTGATATGATTCTGACGACGTTTTAATCACATCATCCACACCAAGGTAATCAGAGGCGAATGAAGCTAAAGGTCCCGGAATACGTGACGTTTTTTGGAGAACGAGATCTATCTTTAATACCGTTTTCGGGAGGGAATAGAAAAATCCTTCGCCTCCAGGCTGACTGGATCCGGGATTGATTTTTGTTACCATCACCTGAGCAGGTAAAATCATCCCAACAAACAATAGGGTAATTAATAGTCCTGATTTGAGTATGTTTAAGTCCTTCATGGCAAATGCTTAGTTGAAAGTCAAAAGTAAAAAAAATGCCGATGTAACCACCGGCATTTTACTCATTCGACATGCTTTATTTTATAAACAGTAGTTCACGGTATTTTGGCAATGGCCACAACTCGTCGTCTACCAACATTTCAAGCTTATCCACATGATATCTGATTTTTTCAAAATAAGGCTTAACCGTATCTTTATATGCAACAGCCTGTCCCTGAATATTATCAATGGCATTAGCTACCTTTCTAGCCTCAGTCATCATTTCCACATCATCTTTTATCGAACTGATGTGATTCGAGATATCCTTAATGGTATTTAATTGATTTCTTGATAGTTTAACAAATGTTTTCGAATCAAGTACTTCTTTTAAACCCCTGGCATTCTCAATCAATCGATTTTGGTAATGAATGGCAGTAGGAAGAATGTGATTGGTGGCCAAATCGCCCATCACACGTGACTCAATTTGAATCTTTTTGGTATACTTTTCAAGTTTAATCTCAAAACGAGCGTGCAATTCCTTCTCAGTCATCACATTATGACGACCAAAAAGATCAATTGTTTTCTTGGACACAAAGGCCGTTAAAGCTTCAGGAGTACTTCTCCTGTTTGACAACCCTCTTTTTGCTGCTTCTTTAATCCATTCTTCGCCATAGGAATTACCTTCGAAGCGAATATTTTTCGACTCGATGATGTATCGTTTAACCACATTAAATATGGCATCATTTTTCTTCATCCCATCAGCAAGCAACTGATCAACATCTTTTTTGAATTTAGTCAACTGATCAGCCATAATGGTATTGAGTACAAACATGGGTTTAGCAGTGTTAGCACTCGAGCCAACGGCTCTAAACTCAAACTTGTTACCAGTAAAGGCAAAAGGTGAAGTCCTGTTACGGTCGGTATTGTCAAAAAGAATCTCAGGAATTTTGGGGATGTCTAGCACAACATCCTTGTTTCCATTGGTTTTTGATAACACCTGACGTGCCGGCATTTTTTCGATCTCATTTAGCGTAGCAGTAATTTGTTCTCCAACGAAAACCGAAATAATCGCAGGAGGTGCTTCATGTGCCCCTAGGCGAAGGTCGTTGCCTTCAGAAGCCACACTGGCTCGCACCAAAGCTTCGTTTTCGTGAACCGCTTTTAGAATATTGGCTAAAATGGCAATAAACCTAAAATTCTCGGCAGGGTTCTTTCCTGGAGAGAGAAGGTTAACGCCTGTATTGGTTGCCAACGACCAGTTATTATGTTTACCCGATCCGTTAACACCAGCATATGGTTTTTCATGCAACAGCACTTTAAATTCGTGCCGGCGAGCCACCACATCCATTATATGCATCAATAATTGGTTGTGATCCACAGCAATATTGACTTCTTCAAAAACAGGAGCACACTCAAACTGACTTGGAGCCACCTCATTGTGACGTGTTTTTAACGGAATACCAAGCTTATGCGATTCAATCTCCAAATCCTGCATAAAGGCCAATGCGCGGTTGTGAATGGTTCCAAAGTAGTGATCTGAAAGTTGCTGATCTTTAGCAGATGCATGTCCGAAAACAGTTTTACCAGTTAACACCAAATCGGGACGTGCTGCGTAAAGTGCTGCATCCACCAAGAAATACTCTTGTTCCCAACCAAGGGTGGCATATACCTTATTAATATTTTTATCAAAATACTTACAAACCTCTACCGAAATATCATCGAGTGCTTTCATCGATTTGAGCAAAGGCGTTTTATAATCGAGAGAATCACCAGTATAGGAAACAAAAATAGTTGGAATACACAGCGTGTTGTCAAGAATAAATGCAGGTGATGTAGGATCCCAGGCAGTATACCCTCTGGCTTCGAAAGTACTTCTTATTCCTCCACTAGGAAAACTGGATGCATCGGGTTCTTGCTGAATAAGTGAATCGCCCTGAAACTGCTCAATGGCTGTGCCAATTCCTGTTGGATTAATAAATGCATCGTGTTTTTCAGCAGTTGATCCTGTTAAAGGATGAAACCAGTGTGTATAATGCGATACTCCTTTACTCATAGCCCAAGCTTTCATAGCCGAAGCAATTTGATCGGTAATTTTGCGGTCGATACGTGTACCCTTTTCAATGGCACTAAGAACGACTTTGTATGCCTCACTCGTGAGGTACTGTTTCATCGTTTCTGGACCAAAGGTCATTTGACCATAATAATCCGATACTTTTAACGACGGGGCATTTACTTCCCCAATGGGCCGGTGCAAGGTTTTTTCCAGCGCTGCGAATCTAAAGTTTGGCATAGCGTAGTTAGGTTTAAAGTTTTCTAATCAATAATAATCCCAAAAATGTAAGAGCTCCATTAATAATCAATAATTCAAATCCTATTTGATACCCATCAAATATTTGCGCAGAATACTGACTAATAAAATAGGAAAGAACTGGGGCAAGAATTGCTACAACTGGAATAAATCGGTCGTGCACCCTAAGTTTTGTAAACATTCCAAAGGAATACAATCCAAGCAAGGGACCATAAGTGTATCCTGCAAAAGTGAAAAGTTGCGCAATAACAGCCTGATTATTAATGAGCCTGAACGAAATGATGGCAAATATAATCATTAGAGCCATTAACAGATGTACCTGATACCGCTTTTTTTTCAAAAGGTTTTCATCATGGGCAAATTTCTTGTCGATTCCCAAAATGTCAATACTAAATGATGTAGTAAGTGCCGTCAGGGCACTATCAGCACTTGAATAAGCCGCCGAAATAAGTCCGATTACAAACACAATTCCAGCCGTAACTCCAAGATATTCAAAAGATACCATTGCAAATAAATGATCTGAAGAATCGGGTAATATAATCCCCTTTTCTGCTGTATAGAGGTACAAAACAGCGCCAAGAAATAAAAACAATAAATTTACTGGGATAAGAATAAAACTTAACGTAGTTGTATTTTTTTGGGCATCCGATAAAGACTTGCAGCTCAGGTTTTTTTGCATCATATCCTGATCCAACCCTGTCATTACAATGGTAATAAACATGCCGCTTAGAAACAATTTTATCACATTTTGCTTGCTGTCTGTATCTGTAACAATCATCTTAGAAAGATCACTATCGCAAACGGTTGCAATCATTTCAGTAAATGAAGTACCCAAATGTTGCATAATCATAAATATGGAAACCAACACGGCCAAAAGCATGAAAGTCGTCTGTAAAGTATCGGTCCAGATAATGGTTTTTATCCCTCCCTTCATGGTATAAAGCTCGATAAGGATGATAAACGCCACCACAGTGACCCAAAATGGCACCCCAAAATGTTCCATTACAAAGTACTGAAGCACTGAAACGACCAAATACATTCGAAAAGAAGCGCCAATAATCCGTGAAATCAGAAAAAATATGGCCCCAGTTTTATAGGCCGTGTTGCCAAATCGCTGCAATAAATAGGTATAAATGGATGTCAATTTAAGTCGGTAATACAACGGAAGTAAAACAGTGGTAATAACCAGGTATCCAAATACATACCCAAAAACAATAACCATATAGGAAAACCCTGTTTCACCCACCCATCCGGGAACGGAAATAAAGGTAACCCCTGAAAGAGAGGCGCCTATCATTCCGTACGCTACTACAAACCAGGGCGATTTTCTATTTCCAATAAAGAAGCTTTGATTATCTGCCTTACGAGAGGTAAACCAGGATACGGCAAAAATAACAAGTGTGTAAACGATGAAGGTTCCAAGGATCAATCCAGGTGTCATAGGAAATAGAAATTTTAATTAATAATTTAGTTCATATTTCTCACAACTGCATGATAATGTAATGAGAATGAACAATGTGGCTTTGCTATATCATTAACTGTTCGAGCTCAGCAAGTCCGCTCACGCACATGTCAAATCTAACAGATCCGGGTGCTGATTTAGAAGAAATAAAAATGGTTTTCATACCCGCATTCTGTCCAAATTCCATATCACTTTTCGAATCTCCAACCATGATACTTTTGGAGAAATCGATTTCATTAAAATCAGCCTTGGCTTGTAAAGCCATATCGATGTTAGGCTTTCTAGTATTGTTGGGTTTTGTAGCCAGATCAGTACTATAGTAGATTCCATCTAAACGACCACCGAACGAAGTAATTTCTAAGGACATATGTTCATGAACTAGCTCCAGATGAGTTTGATTCATTATTCCTTTTCCAACTCCTTGTTGATTGGTTATAACGCATATCCTACCAAATCGTTCAGAAAAAAAACGGATGGCCTGTAATACACCTGGCAGAAATTCAAACTCCTCTTTATTAACTACATAGCCACCTACAATTCTTCGATTAATCACACCATCACGATCAAGAAACAAAGTCCAGGTACGATCCACTTGTTTTAAAAAATCAACCATGCTGAGGGAAAATAGTTTCTTCAATGATTTCACAAATAATGTGTCCGGTAAGAATATGCGCCTCTTGAATGCGCGCCGTATTGTTGGAGGGCATTTTTAAAACAAAATCTGCCATTTCAGCTAGCTTTCCGCCACCTTTTCCGGTAAAAGCAACAGTATACATGCCTTGTTTTTTGGCTTCCTGAAACGCCCTTACCACATTGGCAGAGTTCCCACTGGTACTCAACCCGATCAACACATCCCCCCTACGGCCGGCTGCCTTTACCATTCTGGCATATATTTCATCATACGAATAATCGTTGGCTACTGCCGTAACATAAGAAGTATTCACATGCAATGCCTCGGCATAAAGCGGGTCGCGATCATAATAAAAGCGCCCCGACAACTCAGCTGCAATATGCTGGGCATCAGAGGCACTACCACCATTTCCACATAAAAGAACCTTGCCTTTGGTATTGAAAGCTTCCACACATAACAGCGCCACCTTTTGTATTTTATCGTGTAATTCGGTATCGGTCAACATCTGCTGCTTTACAGACAATGATTCACCTATAGATTTTGCAATATTCATATCACGTCATTTTGAGGCAAAGATAGGATTGTCTGTTAAATGGACATACAAAGTAACAAGACTAAAAGTCATCAAGTTCAACCAACAGGTTTTCGCGGTATTTTTTCAACAAATTAGCCCGAGACACAACACCTACATAGCGGTTCTCCTTGTCCAGCACTACCATATTGTAATTGCCCGTTTTGTTGAATTTTCGCATGATATCCTGAACTTCTGTATTTTTAGATACTTTCTCATCAGACAAAGGACTATATAAATAGTCGCTGATGGGTTGACTATACTTGGCACGATCAAACATATCATGTCGTACTGAATCCAATAAAATAAGCCCGATAAACAAGTCGTTTTCACCCAACACAACAAAAATATTTCTCTTCGCATCTTTAATCACCTCGACTAAATCGCCCAATTGACTATTCAAGGGAATGGTTTTAACGTCCTTTTCGAGCAAATTCATTAAATTGATTTGTTTCATGACTGTGTTCTCACGAAACTGCACCAATTGACCTTGTTCAATGAGTTGATGGGTAAATATAGAATGCTTATTGAAGGTTTTTGCAATTAAAAAAGCCACCGAGGTCGACAGCATCAAAGGCACAATGAGCTCATATCCATTGGACATTTCAGCAATTAGAAAAATTGCCGTCAACGGAGCCATTAATACTCCTCCCAAAACAGAGGCCATCCCAACCAGGGTAAAATTACTTTCATGCAAGCTAAGTTGCGGAAATAAACCATTGAGCCCATGTGAAAGAGCAAAACCGCTAAGCCCTCCCATCATGGCTGCGGGAGCAAATATTCCTCCTACCCCACCAGCCTCGGTGGTTAAAGTGGTGGCAATAACCTTAAATACGATTAAAAATACCACAAACAAAACCAACACCAGGTAGTTCTCACTATCCGCAAAAAAGGTATGGTTGAGCATCACCTGTGCTTCCCCATTGATTATCTGTCGAATACTGTCATAACCCTCTGAAAAAAGGGGTGGAAAGAAGTAGAGCACTACCCCTAAAAGACTGCCACCAACCAATGCTTTTTTCCAAAAAGATTCCATCTTTGCAAAGAGCTGGATAATCTTAAAATGCATGTAATGAAAATATACCGATACAAATCCAGCCAAAATACCCAGAATAATATACTGTGGAACATCCTGAGCAACAAACTCTTGGGTAACTTTAAAATGAACAAGGTATTGCTCAGAAGTAAGCATATTGGTGGTTACAGCTCCTGTTACTGATGCCAACAGCAAAGGAATAATCGATGCCGAAGTAAGGTCGAGCAACAACACCTCAAAACTAAAAATAACCGCCGCAATGGGAGTGGTGAAAATGGATGCCATGGCTCCTGCCGCCCCACATCCAATCAATAAAATCTTATGCTTGTATCCAAGCTTAAGAATTTGCCCAATGGCCGAACCCATGGAGGCTCCAGTAGAAATAATTGGAGATTCCAGTCCAACGGAACCACCAAATCCTGCGGTAAGACTTCCTCCTACTAAACTCGAATATATTTTATGTCGCCGCATACTCCCGTCAAGTTTGGAGATGACATATAATATTTGAGGAACACCATGACTAACAGAATCCTTTAGTATGATTTTTAGAAAAAATACCGTCAGTAAAATCCCGATGAGTGGAAAAAAGAAATAAATGATAATTTGATCGGTAGATGTATAAAAACTAAGGATTTTCTCCTCTATGGAATATACCAGACTTTTCATCAAAGTAGCTGCCAGACCGGCAAAAAGGCCAATGAATATACTCAGTATCAATACAAAAACAGTATCCGATAAATGAGCAGCCCTCCATTGCAAAAATTTTTCGAAGAGTTGTTTTTGATACATTCAATTTAGCGTTAATTCATGTTCATCCTCAACACCATTATCACCTATATGCAGATAGCATCTATCTTATATATGTATTTTCAAAATACAGCCGACAGTTAGAGAAGATGAACCACCTTAGGCAAATATAAACAAAGTTATCATCCGGTTCTGTTCGTCGGAAAAATCAAAAAAACCCAACCTTTCTGGGGCTGGGTTTACTTTTTACTAACAATAAAGAGAACTAATCACCTGCCAAAAGGGTACTCTCCAAATTTTTATCATAAACGTGCATCGCCCTTGCGCTCATTCCCATATTACTGAACCCCCCATCATTGTAGAGGTTTTGCATAGTAACTTTTTTGGTCAGATCACTAAACATGGTTACACAATAGCTGGCACATTCCTCGGCATCGGCATTTCCCAATGGCGACATGCGATCGGTAAAGTCCATCAACGAACCTACTCCCTTAACTCCTGAACCTGCAGTAGTTAACGTAGGAGATTGCGAAATGGTATTGATCCTGATTTTGCGTTCACGACCATAAATATACCCAAAACTACGGGCGATCGATTCGAGTAATGCTTTCGCATCTGCCATATCGTTGTATCCATACAAAGTGCGCTGGGCCGCGATGTACGACAAGGCCACAACCGAACCCCATTGATTGATGGCATCAAGTTTAAAAGCAACCTGAAGCATTTTATGAAAGGATATCGCACTAATATCCAATGTTTTATTTAAATAATTATAGTCAAGATCATTGTAAACGCGCTTCTTACGTACGTTTAACGACATCCCAATAGAATGGAGAACAAAGTCGACTTTGCCACCCAAGATTTCCATAGATTTTTCAAAAACATGGGTCAAATCATTAACACTGGTGGCGTCTGCCGGAATCACCGTTGCATTGCATTTTTCTGCAAGTTCGTTTATTTCACCAAACCGCAACGCCGTTGGTGTATTACTTAAGGTAAAAATTGCACCTTCTTCATATGCCCTTTCTGCCACCTTCCATGCAATGGATTTATCGTCCAAAGCACCGAAAATTATCCCACGTTTTCCTTTTAACAAGTTGTAAGCCATGCTCTTTTAACTTTATTTAGACTGATTATAGACGGCAAAGATAAAAACATTTTTAATGAATGAACAATTACTTGTTTATTGCATTATACAAAGAAAAGTGTATATCAACCTTGCAGAAGCTCGCGTGCTGCCTGCCTTGCAACATCAGTAATCTTTTCATTACTAAGCATCTGAGCTACTTCATCCACCCTTTCATCCTGAGATAGAAGTCGGATTCGCGTAAAGGTTTGATTTTCATCAGAAGCTTTAAAAACTTTATATTGCTGAGCGGATGCCGCTGCAATTTGTGGTAAGTGACTGATGGCAATAACCTGATGATGATGCCCCATTTGCTGCATAATATGTCCTACTTTACCAGCAATATCGCCCGAAACTCCGGTATCGATCTCATCAAAAATGACGGTAGGTAACATTTGTTGCTGGGTAACCAACGATTTGATGGCAAGCATCAATCTCGAAAGTTCACCACCACTGGCCATCCTAGAGATTTCACCTGGCGCAACACCTTTGTTAGCACTAAACCAGAATGTTACCTTGTTGTTACCTTTGGCATTAAATTCAGACTGCCTTTCAACTTTGATGTTAAAAACCGCTTCTTTCATGCCCAATTGAGGTAAGATTTTCATCACTTTTTTCGAAATCAACTCCGACTGCTGTGTGCGCTCATCATGTAATTCATTGGCTTTTGCTTTAACAGCCAACTTCAATAACCCAAGCCTTTTTTCTGTCTGTAATATTTCATCATCCAATTGATCCATTCCACATAGCTGTCTTTGAATTTGATCACGATAGGAAATCAGCTCTTCAATATGCGTAACATGGTGTTTAAACACCAATTTATTAATCAAATCCACACGTTGGGTTAGTACCTGCAATTCTCCGGGATCGAATTCTGTTTCAGACAATTGAGATTGAATTTCCGAGAGTAAATCTTTGAGTTCGATGATAACAGAAGTGAATCTTCCATGATGATCGTCAGCAGCAGCAAAAACAGCCTTAATTCTATCCATGGAACGGGCAATCTGCCCAAGGCCAGTTAAAATGGGCTCTTCTCCTTCGTCCAATAAGGTAACAGCTTGCTCAAGACTGTTTTTAATCTCCTCAGCATGATTTAAAAACCGGAGTCGATTTTCAACTTCTCTATATTCATCAACACTTAAATTGGCTTGATCAAGTTCCTCAAAATGAAACCGCAGGAGCTCCTCTTCGCGCTGAATTTC
>JBFHGX010000014.1:0-46387 GCA_041582875.1 Bacteroidales bacterium
AAATCGATCCTCGAAGGTGCCATGGACGGAACTTCTCCAGGCAAATACTTTGGCGATATTTATGGTCAACATGTCAACACCTTGATTAAAGTCGGAGAAGTACTTGATCTCAACTTCAATCTTCCCTACGAAGACCTTTCTGCGCAAGCAAAACAAATTGCCCTATACGGAACAGGAGAAACGACCTATGATGTGGAATGGAAGTTCAAACGCGGAAATAGAAGCGGCAGCCATCACATGACGACACCATGGAAGGGTATGGCGGAGTATATTATTGAAGATTATGAAATTAAACGTGATGGTAAACGCGGTGAGGCATTCCTATCGATTATAAGCGAGATTAGCTGTCCCGCTTGTTGCGGACACCGGCTTAAGCCAGATTTGTTAAAAATCAAGTTTGAAGATTTAAATATCAGCGAGTTATCATCATTAACCATGACTTCAGCTAAAGCGTTTTTCAACCGATTCAAGCAAAACGCTTCCTCTGAATCACAACTAATTTCGAAGCAAATTATCGAACAACTCATCCAGAAATACGATACACTTGAAAGTCTTGGCTTGGGCTATTTGTCTGTCGACCGTCCTACCGCTACCCTTTCGGGAGGTGAGACACAACGTCTTCGCATTGCCTCACAATTGGTATCCAACTTATGTGGATTGACCTATGTATTGGATGAACCCACAGTAGGTCTTCATTCCCGTGACACGGAAAACCTGATGATGACCATTAGGAAACTCAAAGAAATAGGCAATACCATTGTTTTAGTAGAACATGATCCTGAGGTGATTTCCCAGGCTGATCACATTATCGATTTTGGCTCCGGAGCAGGTAAACAAGGAGGTGAAATCATTGCACAAGGAAACTTGAGCGAAATATTGGCAAACCCCAATTCGGTGACGGGTAAATACTTAACCCGAAATTTAGTTGACAAGAAAAAACCTGTACGAGATTTAAAAATGGGGATTCAAGTCAAAAAAGCTTTTGCCAACAACTTAAATAACATCAACTTAAACATCCCAACCAATGGCATCGTCACCATTACCGGAGTATCGGGAAGCGGAAAAACTTCGCTGGCATTTGACGTTGTTGCTCGATCATTGCTGGCCAAACAACCCATCAAATGCGATGAGATAACCTATGAGGCTTTCGACTATGTAGCCATTATCGACCAACAGCGCATTGGGACTTCACCCTCAAGTACTCCTGCAACTTATACCGGGGTATTCGACTTCATCCGTGACATATTTGCCAGCTTGCCAGAGTCCAAAGCGCATGGCTTTAAAAAATCACATTTTTCATTTAACAGTCCTGAAGGTCGATGTGAAACATGCAAAGGCATGGGACAGACCAAAGTTAGTCTGGATTTTTTATCAGATGTATGGGTAGTTTGTGAAACCTGCCACGGAAGTCGGTTTAAAAAGCCCATTCTGGATGTCAGGTTGGACGGACTCAATATAAATGAAGTTTTGAGGTTAGAAATCGCCGTTGCCCAGGATATTTTCCAAAATAATTCCAGAATGCGCAATAAATTAGCCATGTTAAACGAAATTGGATTGGGTTATATTCAATTGGGGCAAGCCACAAGTAGCCTTTCAGGAGGAGAAACCCAGCGACTTAAGCTGGCTCATGAACTCATGAAAGAAACCAAAGGAAAATGTTTGTACATTTTTGACGAACCTTCTACAGGATTGCATATGCAAGATGTTGAAAAATTGATTCTGGTTTTCAACCGATTGGTAGATCAAGGTCACAGTGTGCTGATTGTTGAACACAACCAAGACATTATCCAATCATCCGACTGGATTATTGAACTTGGTCCTGAGGGAGGAGATCAAGGTGGTTGCATCATGTATGAGGGGATTCCTAAACAGAATTAATCTCAATTCAAATCACGATTAAAGCTTAAATGTAAAATTTATTGTCCACCTTAAATGGTCAATATCAATGGTGTTTAAAGTAGTTAATCGATTTTGAAGCGAATACACCCAAGGTAACTCATTTACTTTCAAAACATACCCAAAATACAAACCTACCGTCCAATACTGACCATCTATTAAACCCCAATCATACATTTTATAGTCAAATTGGCAACCCAAATCAGCAGTTGCCTGATTGAATCGGATATCCAAGTTGCGGTTTTCCAGGTTTTCTTCAATAGGGATCTTGCGTCGATTATCACCATTAATCAAGCGAAAACGATTAATAAAAAGGGATGCCATCGGGGTAACAATAAAGCGTTTGGTTTCTAGAACATTATAACCCAGACTCAATCCGTAATGAGTGGAATTAAATTCAATACTTAGCGAGTCCTCATCGTCATTGCTAACACTTGAAAAGCCAAAAGTCAATCCTCCATAGATGTGTTTGTACTCCATGCCCAACTCAAAAGACAAATATCCAGCACCTTGATTCATCACATCAATATTGTATTGATTTAAAACTGGTGTAAATTCACTAAAATCTCTCCGCAATGATTCAAATCCAAAAGCCACAATATATCCAACCGATGAACTCACTATTTCTGATTCTAATTCTGCTTTTTCAGCAACCACAACAGTTGAAAAATGAGGCTGATTTTGATCATAGTTCATGGTCAATATCATGGGTTTTCCATCGTATTCATCCAAAGGAACCGTCAAGGTTTCGTAACCTTCTAAATTTAAAGTTAGCGATCTTTCCAAACGGTCATCCAACAACACATGAAAAGCACCATCTTTATCAGTGTAGTTGCATTGAAAGAAAATGTACTGACAAACTTTGACATCCGATAAGGGATATCCCTGTTCATCAAATACGCGTCCAAATACTATATCGCTCTGAGCGAAAAGGTGGGAGTGTGCCATCATCAACACAATCAACAACAATAATTTTTGAAATTTGTTCATCATCTAATCATTTGCTTTCATTCAATATTGTGTTACTGAGTAGAATAATCGCCTTTCTGAAATGTCCCAAATGCCCAACTGAGATACACAAACCAAATCATCCATCCCAGATGAAAGAAACGTTGTTTCATTCCTTGAAAACCCGGTAAGATTTCTGGAGCAAAAACCAAGAACCCAAGTAGAAAGAAGATCATTACGACAACAACCCATTGCTTTAAATATGGAATATGCTCGTTGTTACGCCATAAAATATAGGCCAATACAGGAGAAAAAAGAAGAAGAAAGGAAGGCATACCGAGTATACCATGCCACCAAGTGGGCATTGGAAAAATTCCTGCTCCAGCAATGGAGAACGTAAACGAAAAAAGAATTACAACAGGTAAAACGCTTAATTTTTGTCGCTTACACTCCGACACCAAAGCCATAACAAACCAAAAACTTAAAAAAGAGCAAATTAACAATCCAATAGTAAACCAATACTGGGTAGGAGATCCAAGATAACCCAATTCGCTCACCAGATTTGTCAAATGATTGTATGAATCACGAAAGAGTCCGCAACCTAAAATAGTAACAAGAAACATGACTGGAATAGCATACCCGAACCGAATCATGTTTCGCGACATGGTCATGCTATTTTAACAAGTTGTTGTATTCCATATCATCTTGGATGATCTCCAAAGCTTTACTAATCTCCATATCAACAGGAGCAATCACTTCAAAATAGTCACTAGCCTCGTACAAATTGCGGGCTATCAAACCTTTCACCTGAGTAACAACAAAAGTTTTATTCCTGTCAATTTCCTCTTGAGTAACTTCGATATCTTCTTTTTCTGCCCGATCAATAAAAGCTTTAAAATCAGCTTCTGACAGATTAAAATTGCGGTTATAGGCGTTAAAATCAGGATAAGATTTAAGCAATGACTTTCTGTTTTTATCCAAATAATCATTCACGTATCCATTCAAAACTCCCTTGCGGATAAAATCGCCATAGGTTTTGGAAAAACGCAGCGAATCAAATGGAACAAAAACATCGGGCATAACTCCACCCCCACCATAAACGACTCTGCCATTGGCAGTTTTGTATTTTAATGAATCAGGAAACTGAATACTATCGGCATGAACCAATTCACCATGTTCTATTCTATGCATGAAGTCCTTGTAATATTCTTCAACCCCCTCTTCGTAAGGTTTTTGGATATATCTACCGGAAGGCGTAAAATATCTGGCAATGGTAAGGCGTACTTGCGAACCATCGGGCAACTGGAACGGACGTTGAACAAGTCCTTTTCCAAACGAACGCCGTCCGACCAAAACTCCACGATCCCAATCCTGAACTGCTCCCGAAACAATCTCACTGGCCGAAGCTGAACCTTCGTTGATGAGCACCACCAGTTTTCCTTGCTCAAATTTTCCAACAGGAGTTGCATCTAAATCCTGACGGGGACTATGAATTCCCTCTGTATAAACAATTGATTTTCCCGTAGGTAAAAACTCATCTGCTATGCTCATGGCTGTTCCCAGATATCCTCCGGTATTTCCACGCAGGTCGAAAACCAGATTCTTCATCCCTCGTTTTCTTAGCTTTAAGATAGCTTCGTCAAATTCCTCCTGCGATTGTCGTGCAAACCGATTAAGTTTGATATATCCGGTTTGACCGTCCAACATAAACGATGCATCCATGCTATTGATGGGAATTTGATCGCGAAGAATCTTGTATTCAATCAAATCATCTAGTCCACGGCGATAAATACCGACTACAACTTCGGTTCCTTTTTCACCTCTGAGGTGATCCATCACCCATTGATTGTTGATCTTTTCGCCAAAAGCATCCATCCCGTCTACGGTAAGGATTTTATCACCGGCCAATACACCCACTTTATCACTGGGGCCACCTGGAATGGGCGCAATCACCAAAATGGTATCCTTATACAATTGAAAAGTAAGCCCAACTCCTTCGAAACTGCCTTCCAGTCCTTCATTGGCCTTTTCTACATCATCTTTACTGATGTAGGCCGAATGGGGGTCAAGTTCTTTTAGGGTGTTTACAACCACCTTTTCGGTTAATTCATTCATATCCATTGTATCTACATAATAGCTATTGATGAGATACATGAGTGTATTTAATTTTTTGACCGTTTGATCGGGATCTATCTTCTGAATATTTTCCTGTGCCAGGGCTCCCGTATAAATTCCAAAAGCCAAAATGGCGATAACCAATAATTTAGTTCTTATCATGAGTTAGTTTTAAATCGATAAACATCTACAACATTCATTTGTCATTTGGTGAATGCCCCAATAAAACTTCAAAAGTAGCACATTTGACAGATTCAATTCCTTCCTTGGGCAATCAGCTTGTTAATTTTTGTTAAGCACATCGATCCCCAATGCATGTATAGGTCTCATTTTTATAGACATACAACAATCTGCCCAATTGAAACTTTTTACAAACAGGTGAAATCAAAAAGAGGTAACAAAAGAGGTAACAAAAAAAGAGGCTGAAAATCAGCCTCTTTGGGGTGGATGATGGGATTTGAACCCACGACACCCAGAATCACAATCTGGTACTCTAACCAACTGAGCTACACCCACCATTTTTGTGGCTGCAAATATACGAAGTTTTTAGGTTTTGCAAGCACCTGAGTAAATTTTCTAACAAAAAAAGCTTCCCATGCTTCTTTTTTGTTCTTTTGTGATCTGCTTACTACTTAAAATCAACATATGAGAACGATCTTTTTCCTACTGATACTCTTTGGCTTTCACCACACATTCGCACAATGGAATCCCAATGCAGGGTTGATTCATTCATTAGCCAAAAAAGCCAAAATTACGGTCAGCTCAGGGAATAATGCAAACTTCCTTACAGATAACAACCCCAACACCTACTGGGAATCGGAGAGTCCGCTTCCGACCAGATACCTCAACAATAAACAGCAGAACCTATTACTAAACAACAATTCATTTTCCATATCACCCACCATCACCATTCCTTTGGCATATGATGGAAATACAGATACGAAATCAACCATAGGCAACAAAAGCGTTTCATTTAAACTATCACAACCGAAAAACATTTCTTGGGCAACCATAAAGATAAATACGCCTGATTTAGTGACTATTACAATCATCAGCAACACAAAACAAACAAAATTTAATTTTAAAAAGGAAGAAAACTATCAAATACTATCCCTTGAGTTAAAACCGGGAGATCCCATTTCGGAAATTATTCTGACATCCGATTCTCCTTACGAACTTTTTGAGTTGGGATTGTTGTATAACAATCCAATAGAATTCATTGATCTAGACTTTATCGAACCTACCACCATTGGATGGATTTCAACTCGGCATTTTAATGGTGATGGAGTTACTCAAATAGAGCTGCTTTCCTCTAAAGACGGACAAAGCTGGACCCCTATTGCGATGTTAAACCCTCAGGCAACGGCCATGATTCCAACATTAATCCAGCCTCAAATTAAAACCAGATTTATCCGTATAATGTTCACACTTCAACCCCGACCTTATCAAAAGGCCAAACTTATGGAAATTGCGGTGTACGATCGTTATGGCCCATTTGGGGCACCTAAAAAAGCCAAACCTACCAATAAATCTTTTGCTGAAAGCATGGGGGTCAATTCGTTCTGGGGATGGGGTTACAATGTTTACAGCGACCTACTCAACGAAAATCAAGGCCCAGACCTGTTTATCGATATCGCTAAACTTGTCCGCAATTACCACCGAATCGACTGGGACATTGACAATCCACAACAGACCACTCATTTTGCAGAAAAAGAATACCAAACTGGAAATTCCGGTTCGCAATGGATGAATTGGGAAAGAGAGTACGCCAACTGGGAAAAATCCGGATATACCATTGACGCTGCCATCACCTTCGACAAAACCACCTTTTCAGATAAAGTATGGAAAAACACCAAAAAAGAAGCCTTTGACTATGGGCGTTCCTTTGCTGAGTATTTTGTGAACAAGAAAAAGTTGATCTCCTCCATTGAAATTGGAAACGAACCTTGGGATTATGACGGTGAAATATACCGCAAGGTATTAGCTGGCATGAGTACAGGTATAAAATCCATGGCGTCCCAAATCAAGGTTTTGCCTTGTGCCGTTCAGGCTTTTGATCCGGGTCTTGACCTCAACAACTACATCGCCAAATATATTACTGCCTCCGAAACAAAGCACCTGGACGGACTCAACACCCACATTTATTCCTATTGTTTTGATTCGGATGGAAAACGCCGCGCAATCAACCCCGAAGACCCTCGCTCGGAAGTCTGGTCAATGAATAACCTCATCCGCTTTCGCGATGCCAACATGCCCGGAAAAGTCGTAGCAGTAACTGAATTTGGATTTGACAGCGAAGGCGCTGGAGAAAATTGTAACCACGACGAATGTATTTCAGAATTGGAACAGGCCATGTTTGGAACGCGTATGGCACTTATTCTATACAGATTGGGAGCTGAATCGATGTATTGGTATTACTTTGCCAACGTTGATTGGCAATCGATGCTTCATAACCGGTCGGGACTAACAGCTTCTTATAGTGGAGGATTTACTCCAAAACTTTCTTTCAACGCCTTTAAAAAGCTACAGGAACAATTGGGAGAATACTTTTTTTACGATGTTATTCTTGAAAATGAGCAGGTCTTTGCATATGCTTTCGCTGATCGGCAGGGAAACATCAAAAAAATGGTAGCCTGGAGGCCTACATCGGGAAATCACAACCAACTCGAGTGGATCGACATTCCTTGGAAAACATCTAAAATAAAGGCCGAATACCTTATATCTACAGAAAGCGAAATTCAACAAACACCTTCCTACAGCGTCCAAATCAACGGTATTCGGATAGGACTTACAGGTAATCCTGTGATTATTACGCTAAATGAGTAATTTTTGCCACCTTTCTCATCCTGTTTCCGTATTTTTGTCAGTCAATTCATAAAACACCAATAAAAGATGAAAAAAATTGGGATTATCTCCTTCGTGGTCATGCTGTTTTTCGGAACACAAATGACTGCACAACAGCAAAATGAAATCATCACAAAACAAAATCTAACCTTAGAAAGCGATTTGATGACCCCTGAAGTTCTGTGGGCCTTCGGACGCGTGAGCGATCCTCAAACCTCTCCTGACGGGACGGTGGTGATGTACGGAGTTTCGTATTATTCAGTTCCTCAGAATAAGGGAAACCGCGATTTGTATCTGGTCAACCTAAAAGATGGGGAAGTTACCCAAATAACCAAAACCCCTAAAAGCGAGTTTAATGCCATATGGCGTCCTGATGGTAAAAAAATTGGCTTTTTAACCAGCGAAAGTGGTTCTGTTCAACTTTGGGAAATGAACCCTGATGGATCAGAAAGAACACAAATATCAGATATCGAGGGCGGTATTACCGGATTCAAATATGCTCCTGATCAATCTAAGATTGTGTATACAAAAGAAGTTGCCATCGAAAACAAATTCGAATCGCTTTATACAGACCTTCCAATGGCCAGCGGTCGTGTCCTCGACGATTTAATGTACCGTCATTGGGATGAATGGGTTGATACCTATAGTCATGTTTTTATTGCTGACTATAACGGTAAAACCATAGCTAATCCGCTGGATATTCTGGAAGGCGAACCCTATCAGGCTCCACTGAAGCCTTTTGGAGGCATTGAACAAGTGGAATGGACCAGCGATAGTAAAGCCGTAGCTTATACTTCGAAAAAACTAACCGGAAAAAAAGCATCGCTTTCAACTAATTCAGACATTTATTTATACGATCTAGCCACAAAAATCACCAAGAACCTCACTAAAGGGATGATGGGATTTGATGTAGCACCTACTTTCTCCCCTGACGGAATGTACATGGCATGGGAAAGCATGGAACGTGACGGTTATGAGTCGGACAAAAACAGGCTTTATTTATTGAACCTGCTCACCGGAGAAAAAACCTATGCCACCAAAAGTTTTGATCAAAATGCGGGTGACATTACTTGGTCGCCCGATAGTAAAGAAATTTTCTTTACAAGTGATTGGCATGGCGCTTATCAAATCTATAAATACGACCTTAAAAAAGATGTAATCAACCAAATCACGAGCGGACTACAGGATTACCATTCAATTGCTTTGGCAGGGAAACAACTCATTAGCTCAAAGCAAACCATGTCGTTTCCTGCTGAATTGTTTAGCATTACCATTAAAAATGGCGAAGCCAAACAACTCACTTTTACCAATCAGGAACTGTTAGATCAGTTAACAATGGGCAAAACTGAGGAACGTTGGATCAAGACTTTCGACGGTGAAGACATGCAGGTATTTGTCATTTACCCACCTCATTTCGACCCTAAAAAATCTTATCCTGCTTTACTGTATTGCAAAGGTGGACCACAAGGTCCATTAAGCCAAAGCTTCCATTATCGTTGGAATTATCAGATTATGGCCGCAAATGGATATATTATTGTAGCTCCTGCCCGAAGGGGTGTTTCTGGATTCGGGCAAGCATGGCAAGAACAAATCAGTGGTGACTATCATGGCAAATCGATGCAGGATTATTTAACTTCCATCGACGAATTGGCCAAGGAACCTTTCATCGACAGCGACAGATTGGGCGCAATAGGTGCAAGTGCCGGAGGATATGCAGTTTATTATTTGGCCGGAAATCACGATGGCAGATTTAAAGCTTTTGTGGCTCACGATGGTATTTTTAACGAAGAAGCCCAATATTTAGAAACAGAAGAAATGTGGTTCGAGAACTGGGACAAAGGTGGCCCCTTCTGGGATAAAAATAACAAAGTTGCGCAGGAAGCTTATGCTCATTCCCCACACAAATATGTTGATAATTGGGACACTCCTATTTTGGTAATTCATGGAGAGAAAGACTATCGCGTTGTATTTACACAAGGTATGACAGCTTTTAATGCAGCTGTATTAAAAAATGTTCCAGCAGAATTCTTGTATTTTCCAGATGAAAACCATTGGGTTTTACAACCTCAAAATGGAATCCTTTGGCAAAGAACATTCTTCCAATGGCTCGACAAATGGCTTAAATAAAGTTAATTATTCATAGAACTTAAGTATGGCGGTACATAAAAGCCACCGTCATACTTATTTTTGGATAATAAAAATACATTTTGCAAGTTTATGTCAGTAAGTTTTTGCTGTTTCAATTTACACCTTATTCAGGCATGACCAAATTAATATTTTCATCCACCACAGTATTTATCCTTATTCTTTTCGTTTTCCCGCAAACTTTGTTAGCCACCGATAGCGATACCATTACGAACAACAATTCCGTGGACACCACCAATTGCTGGTCATTTAAAAGTTTAAGCCTATTAAACATCAACCAAATTGCCTTTGTTAATTGGGCATCCGGGGGTGAAAGCTCCCTTTCGGCGAAGGCTGCTGCAGATTACGAGCTGAAGTTTGAAAGAAATAAGTTCACTTTTAATCAACAAGGAAATTTTGCTTTTGGTATGGTGGGGTATGCAGATAAACATATTGAAAAAACAGATGACAAACTGGAACTCCTCTTGGCACTCAGTCATCAAACATCCAAAAAATGGAGTTTAACGGCATTGACCACGCTCAAATCCCAGTTTGCTGATGGCTATAAATACCCAAATGATACTACCCTGATTTCTTCTTTTTTCGCCCCGGCTTACCTTACGGTTTCTCTTGGCTTTAATTATCAACCAAACGAAGATTTTCAGTTATTTATGAGTCCGCTTTCTGGAAAAATGACATTTGTAAAAAATACAGAACTCGCCAACAAGGGAGCCTTTGGAGTCAAAAAAGCTGAAGTTGATAGTGCTGGAAATATTATTGTGCCTGGAAAACAGTTTTTAGGTGAAATTGGTCTAAACCTCCTGACCACATATAAAGCCGATCTAATGGAAAACATAAAGCTAAATACGGCAATAACATTACACAACAACTACTTGGATTTAGATATCAATAACCGTTGGAACATCGATGTGGATGTCGATACCAGGGTCATCTTTTCAGTGAACAAACTTTTTTCAACCATCTTATATATGCACGTAAAATACGACCACAATTCACTTTCACCAAATTACGAAATTGTTGACGGCGACAAAGTTGAGGTATCTTCAAGTCCAAAACTGCAAATAAAAGAATCGTTTGGCTTGGGCGTATCATACCAAATTGATTAAACCACCATACTTTAGCCCAATATCCTTTCAGCAAACTCTACTGTTGAACACTTGAAAAACAAAAAAGAGACAACAGATTTGGATGCAACACCCGAATCATTCAATACAACAAGACTACCTTATTATTGAGCAATATTACTAACAATGGCTACTAATTTACATGCAAGTTAAACAAAGGAATTATCGCAATTCAACATCAATGTCAAAGGCAAAAAAAAGCCCCAGAGATGCATACCTATCCAATTATTCTTTTATCTTTGGTTTCTTTTAGTTTTGCTTATTCACATTAATCAAGAATCATGAAAATTACGATTGTAGGAACAGGGTATGTTGGTTTGGTAACCGGCGCGTGTTTTTCTGAAGTAGGTATCGAAGTCTGTTGCGTTGATATCGACGAAAAAAAGATTGAAAACCTTAAAAAAGGGATCATTCCCATATACGAACCCGGATTAGAAGAAATGGTGGAAAGAAATGTCAGCAAAGGACGCTTACATTTCAGTACCAAACTTGAAGATTGCCTTGATGGCGTAAGCGTTGTTTTTGGAGCCGTGGGAACTCCACCTGATGAAGATGGTAGTGCAGATTTAAAATACGTACTTGAAGTGGCCAGAAAGGTAGGCGCACATATGAGCGATTACCTACTGATGGTAACTAAGAGTACGGTACCAGTTGGAACAGCCGAAAAAGTGCGCAAAGCAATGAAAGATGCTTTAGATGCTCGCAAGGCAAATATCCCTTTCGATGTCGCCTCCAACCCTGAATTCCTGAAAGAAGGCGCAGCTGTTGACGATTTCCTAAAACCCGATCGTATTGTGGTTGGAGTTGACTCCAAAAAAGCACAGTCAGTCATGGAAAAACTATACAAACCTTTTACCATGAATGGTCACCCCGTTATTTTTATGGATATTGTTTCAGCGGAAATGACTAAATACACAGCCAACTCAATGCTTGCCACCAAAATCAGTTTCATGAACGATATCGCAAACTTATGCGAAATTGTAGGTGCTGATGTAAATATGGTACGGAAAGGGATCGGATCTGACCGCCGTATTGGCAAATACTTTATCTATCCAGGAACTGGCTATGGCGGATCCTGTTTCCCTAAAGATGTAAAAGCACTCATCAAGACTGCCGATCAATTGGGTTATAGCCTTGAAGTACTAAAATCAGTTGAAAATGTTAACGACAGACAAAAATCTGTTCTTTTTGGCAAAGCATTAAAATATTTTGAGGGTAACTTAACAGGTAAAACATTCGCCATGTGGGGATTATCGTTTAAACCTCAAACAGATGACATGCGCGAAGCGCCTTCATTGGTGATAATTAAAAAATTAAGGGAGGCAGGTGCCAAAGTAAAGGTTTACGATCCGGTTGCCATGCACGAAGCCGAACGCATTTTGGGTGATTCTGTAGAATACTCAAAAGACCAATACGAAGCATTGATAGATGCTGATGGATTATTTTTAGTTACAGAATGGCCTGAATTTAAGTTCCCCAACTTTAATGTTATGAAAAAACTATTAAAGAACAATGTAATTTTTGATGGACGTAATGTTTATGACATCAACGACATGAAAGAAAATAAGTTTGACTACTACGGCATTGGAACCCTGAACAAATAAATATAATCACAAATAAGGGCTGTCTTGTCTGAGATCATCAGATTTGGCAGCCTTTCTTGTAAAAGACTACCCAAATGAAACGAATTCTTGTCACCGGTGGAGCCGGATTTGTTGGTTCGCATCTCTGCGATCGATTGTTAAATGAAGGTAATGAAGTTATCTGTCTTGACAACTTTTTTACCGGTCAAAAACGTAACGTGGTTCATTTATTGGACAACCCATACTTTGAACTGGTACGCCATGATGTAACTACTCCGTTTGTGGTTGAAGTAGATGAAATATACAATCTGGCTTGCCCCGCTTCGCCGGTACACTACCAGTATAATCCTATTAAAACAGTTAAGACCTCAGTTATGGGTGCAATTAACATGTTAGGATTAGCAAAACGCATCAAGGCAAAAGTATTACAAGCCTCCACCAGCGAAGTTTATGGCGATCCTAAAGTGCATCCCCAAACTGAAGATTATTGGGGTCATGTCAATCCCATTGGTACACGTTCATGCTATGATGAAGGAAAAAGAGTGGCCGAGACTTTATTCATGAATTACCATCAACAAAACAATGTTCGCATAAAAATCATACGGATTTTTAACACATATGGTCCTCGTATGCATCCCAACGATGGACGCGTGGTGTCCAATTTTATTGTTCAGGCGCTCAAGGGTCAAGATATAACCGTATACGGCGATGGCGGACAGACACGCAGCTTTCAGTATGTTGACGATTTAATCAATGGCATGATAAAAATGATGGCAACTGGTGATGACTTTATTGGGCCTGTTAACATTGGTAATCCTGGTGAATTCACCATTCTTGAACTGGCACAAAAAGTAATTGAATTTATTGGTAGTAAATCTAAAATCATCTACGAACCATTACCATCGGATGATCCCATGCAACGTCAGCCAAATATTTCACTAGCAAAAGAAAAACTGAACTGGGAGCCAAAAATTCCGTTGAATGAAGGACTGGTAAAAACCATCGATTATTTTGATCAACTATTGAAGGAATCATGATAAATATACTTGTAACAGGGAGTAAAGGCCAGCTTGGAAACGAAATAAGGAAATTGGAAAGCCAATACTCCGACTTCAATTTCTTTTTTACAGATATTGAAGAACTCGATCTCACCAACGAAGCTGCTGTTGCCCTCTGGTTTAAAAACAACAATCCTCAGGTAGTACTCAATTGTGCTGCCTACACGGCAGTAGACAAAGCGGAAGAGGACAGAGAATTATCGATGCTGGTTAATAAAACAGCCGTTTCATACTTGGCAAAAAGCTGTACCCGACACAACGCTTTGTTAATTCACATTTCAACTGATTACGTCTTTGACGGCACAAATCACAAGCCATATAACGAAGATGACAAAACCCGACCAATTTCATTTTATGGATTAACCAAACTGGAAGGGGAAGTGGCCATTCAACAATCTGACGCTCGCTTTGTTATTATCAGAACATCATGGCTTTATAGTGTTCATGGCAATAATTTTGTTAAAACCATGATCCGTTTAGGTAAAGAACGCGACAGTCTGGGAGTCGTCTTCGATCAGGTGGGAACACCAACTTTTGCAAGAGATCTGGCACAAGCTATGTTGGAGGCAACCACACAAATGCACGACCAACAAGTTAAGGAAGTATTCCATTACAGCAATGAAGGTGTTATCAGTTGGTACGATTTTGCCAAAGCAATTATGGAAGATGCCGGCATAAACTGTCAGGTAAATGCAATTGAATCAAAGGATTTCCCTACAAAAACCAACCGGCCATTCTACAGTGTACTAAACAAAACTAAAATTAAAACACAACTTAATCTAAAGGTTCCATATTGGCGTGACAGCCTTAAAAATATGATCGACGAACTTGAATAAAAACGATAGACATGAATACGACTATTGATGCGCAAACCCTTGCGAAAGCCAACAGTTGGCTAGATGGAAATTATGATGCCGAAACCAAAGCGGCCATCAAAGAAATGATCGACAATAACCCTCAGGAAGTAATTGAATCGTTTTACCGCGATTTGGAATTTGGGACAGGTGGCCTGCGTGGCATTATGGGTGTTGGCTCCAACCGAATGAATAAATACACAGTTGGCGCTGCCACTCAGGGATTTGCAAATTACCTTAAAGCCAATTTTACTGATAACGATCCCATTAAGGTCGCTATTGCTTACGATTCCAGAAATAACAGCCCCTATTTCGCACAAATAACAGCTGATGTATTCTCAGCCAATGGGATACAGGTGTATCTGTTTAATAAACTACGTCCTACGCCGGAACTTTCATTCGCCATTCGTCATTACCAGTGTCAAGGAGGAATTGTCATCACTGCCAGCCACAACCCCAAAGAATACAATGGATACAAAGCCTACTGGGAAGATGGAGGACAGTTGATCAGCCCTCATGATAAAAATGTAATCACTGAAGTTGGAAAAATTCAAGATATCTCCGAGGTGAAATTCGAGGGAAATAAAGAGTTAATACATCTCATCGGAGAAGAAACTGATAAGGTGTATTTGCAGCGAGTTAAAGAATTATCCCTTTCACCTGAAGCCATTCAGCGACAGAAAAATTTCAAAATCGTTTATACACCATTGCACGGAACAGGAGTTACCTTGGTTCCCGAAGCACTCGAACTTTTCGGGTTTGAGCAAGTATACATGGTTGATGAACAAGCTGTAGCCGACGGGAATTTTCCTACAGTAAAATCACCCAATCCTGAAGAATCCGCAGCGTTGGCCATGGCCATCGAAAAGGCGAAAAAACTGCATGCTGATTTGGTGATGGCAACCGACCCTGATGCTGATCGTGTGGGTATCGCCATCCGTAAAGGTGACGATTTTATTTTGTTAAACGGAAACCAGGCGGCATCACTCTTAATTTACTATCTACTGACAAAATGGAAAGAAAACGGAAAACTATCCGGTAACGAATATATTGTAAAAACGATTGTAACGTCCGAATTACTGGCCAAAATAGCGGATAAATTTAAGGTCGAACACTTTGATGTGCTGACGGGGTTTAAGTACATTGCAGATATTATAAAACACAATGAAGGTAAAAAAACGTTCATTGGAGGCGGTGAAGAGAGTTATGGATATCTGGTAGGTGATTTTGTACGTGATAAAGATGCTGTAATTTCGTGCGCCATGATTGCAGAAACAGCTGCTTGGGCCGCTGACAAAGGCATTGGATTATTCGATCTGTTACTTGATATGTATCAAGAATATGGTTTGTTTAAAGAAAGTTTGATTTCGGTGGTAAGAAAGGGGAAATCAGGGGCAGAAGAAATTCAAGCGATGATGGCTCAATTTAGAAATACTCCACCCACAACACTTGGAGGAAGTCCGGTTGTTATGATTAAGGACTATCAAACTCAAAAAACCACACATATGCAAAGTGGTCTTATCGAAGATATAAAACTGCCTCCATCCAACGTATTACAGTTTTTCACCGAAGATGGTGGAAAGGTAAGTGTACGTCCTTCAGGAACTGAGCCCAAAATCAAATTTTATTTTGGCGTGGTAGCTCCACTTGAAGACAAGGCTAACTTTGCAGCCACTGACGAATTGTTAGGAAAAAAAATCCAACAATACATCCAGGATTTAGGCGTATAGTGCTTACTCATCTGTTATAACAAAAGCCTGAAATAGTGATTTCAGGCTTTTGTTATTTCCATCAAAAATTCGGACAAAAGAGCAAATCATTTCCTACTTTTGCAAAAAATAATTACCCATGAAAACAGAGGATAAAACCATATCAGCTCCTATTCTGGAAATGCTGACAGTTGCCAACGAATTTTGCTTTTTTCTGGAGAATATTGAAGAAAAAAAGAAAGACCAAGTCCTTTTTTTTATGCAGCGGATTCTACCCTTGCTCTATTTAAAAGGGGCACTATTACCCTCCATAGAGCCTGAATATCCTGAAGCCAGCCTTCGATTTGTTACCGAGGTAAATTGGGAAGCCGTATTTAACCCTTTAAGGGAAATTTTGGGTAAAGATGATGAATTTTGGGTAATAGACCCTCTTTACATCAACGAGACCGAGCCCATCAATTCAAGTATATCTGAGCATTTAGCGGACATCTATCAGGATTTAAAAGATTTCCTTATGCTATATCAACGAAACGATCACGCATCACGTGAAAATGCAGTAAGTGATTGCGAAAAACTCTTCGCGTCTCATTGGGGATTTCGCATTGGAAACATCCTAGGTCGCATTCATTTTTTACTTCATGATGAGTCGGAAATTGATTTGGATCTGTAAAAATATACCTAATACTGGGTATCAATTAATGTGATTTAAAGTTGTTGCTTTGTCACTATATAATTGGAAGGTGACAGAATCATGAATCTTGCGGAACTTAAAAACGGTGACAAAGCCATTATCCTTAAAGTTAGAGGACGAGGAGCGTTTAGGAAACGGATCATTGAGATGGGATTTGTTACCGGCAAACAAGTCATTGTTGTAAAAAATGCTCCTTTACGTGACCCCATCGAATACAACGTAATGGGCTACAACATATCCCTCCGACGAAGCGAAGCCGCGCTTATCGAGGTGCTAAATGGAGATCGTTCACAAGGATCCCAACAACCTTTTAATGGTGTTTTTCAACTTGAGCAAGCACTGAAACTTGCACCCATCGATCCCAAGCGAAAGATTATTAATGTGGCTCTGGTGGGAAATCCTAACTGTGGAAAAACTTCCTTGTTTAATTATGCATCTCATAGCCACGAAAAGGTAGGCAATTACGGCGGAATTACGGTAGATGCCAAAGAAGCTCGTTTTGAATACGGCGGTTATACCTTTCGTTTGACTGATCTACCAGGAACATACTCCATCACCAGCTATACCCCAGAAGAATTGTATGTCCGTGATCACTTGCTAACTGAACTACCTGATGTTATCCTCAACGTAATCGATTCATCGAACCTTGAGCGTAATTTTTACCTGACGACCCAGCTCATCGACATGGATATGAAGGTTGTGATAGCCCTCAACATGTGGGATGAATTTGAAGAAAAAGGGGACATTTTTGATTATCAGGCGCTAGGTAAAATGATTGGAATTCCAATGATTCCAACTGTAGGTACCAAAGGAAAAGGGATTGAGAAACTCTTTGATAAAATAATTGATGCCTACAATGATGACGAACCCATTATCCGGCATATTCACATCCATTATGGAAATCGCATCGAAAAATCGATAAGAAAGCTTCAAACGCTAATTAATAGGGATGGCAACCAACTGTTAACCAACAAAGTAGCTCCAAGGTATCTTGCCATTAAACTATTGGAACAAGACGAGACTGAGCTCAAACGTGTGGAGCTTTGCCAAAATGCACAAGAGATTAAACGAGAAGCACTTAGTGAGGCCAAGATAATTGCCGACTTAAGAAAAGACAACGTTGAAACCGTTATTACAGATGCCAAATATGGATTCATCGAAGGGGCACTGAAAGAAACGTTGAAGCCTGCTCCTAAAAACAATAAAATTACACGAAGCAGACTGATCGACAACATTGTTACCAGCAAATTACTCAGTTATCCCATTTTTCTTTTTGCCATTTGGTTAACTTTTCAGGCTACGTTTTGGATTGGAGATTATCCCATGCAATGGATCGAATGGTTAATGGAGGCATTGGGCAATGCTGTTTCAACCATGCTTCCTGATGGGATGTTTAAAGATTTGCTGGTTGACGGAATTATTGGAGGTGTTGGGGGGGTAATTGTCTTTTTACCCAATATCCTGATTCTATTTTTCTTTCTCACATTGATGGAAGCGTCAGGATACATGGCCCGAGTGGCTTTTATTGTAGACAAACTGATGCATCGAATTGGTTTGCATGGAAAGTCTTTTATTCCCATGCTTATGGGTTTTGGGTGCAATGTTCCAGCAATCATGGCCACCAGAACCATTGAGAATAAAAATGATCGTTTGGTAACCATGCTCATCATCCCATTCATGTCGTGCAGCGCCAGATACCCTGTATACATCCTGTTAATCAGTGCTTTCTTTTCGGAACTTCGCGGAACCATTCTATTTGGGATTTATCTTTTCGGAATCCTACTGGCAGGTATAATGGCATGGATCATGAAAAAAACCTTGTTCAAAGTAGAAACCATCCCATTTGTGATGGAACTCCCTCCCTATCGTGTACCGGCACTCTCCTCCATTTTAAAACAAACCTGGTTTAAGGGAGAACAATACCTGCGTAAAATGGGAACTGTGATTCTATTGGCTAGTTTGATTATATGGGTTTTAGGCTATTTTCCAAAAGGTGAGCACATTGACACTAGATATGAACATCAAGTTACTAAGTTAACTACCCAATACCAGAACAACCAAGAGAATAATGAATATAAAAAGCAACTACTAGAACTAAATGCCGAAAAACTTAGACTCAAACAGGAAAACAGTTTCATTGGTCGCATTGGTAAATTCATTGAGCCTGCTATTGAGCCACTGGGTTTCGATTGGAAAATGGGAGTAGCAATTATTGCTGGTTCAGCGGCTAAGGAAATTGTTGTAAGCACCCTAGGGGTCTTGTATCAATCGCAGGATGATTTAGAACAGGGGCTTTCGCAACGCATGAGAAATCAGGTATATGAATCCGGGCCAAAGAAGGATTCCCCAGTGTTCACACCTTTAGTTGCTATGTCGTTTATGTTGTTCATTTTAATCTACTTTCCATGTATTGCAGTAATTGCAGCAATAAAAAACGAATCGGGGCATTGGAAATGGGCGCTATTCTCAGCAGTCTACACCACGATTTTGGCCTACTCTGTTTCATTATTTGTCTACCAATCCGGAACATACTTTGGGTTTTAACCCCATTAATGAAAACAAAACACAACTTTAATTCAAATTCAACAAATAGGAAATCTTTCTCGGAAACTTTTTGTAGATTTGTTAAACAAAATTGCTGATTCTTTAATATTTGCTTAATAATGATCATCATAAAGTTGTTTATATGAAAATAGTCGATCAGAATACATTTAATGAAACTTTTCAATATTTTGACAAAGAGATCGTTGTAGAAATTATTGACATTTTTATCAACGAATATCCAGAAAGAATGACCAATATTGAACGAGCCATTGAGGATAAGAATTATGCTGATTTAAAATTTCACGCGCACAGTATCAAAGGAGTAATTGCCAATTTTATGGTTCCAAAGCCACAGGAATTAGCAAAAAAACTGGAGGTTGCCGGAACCGAACAAAACCTCGACGAAGTTGATGAAAATTTCGTTGCACTTAAGGAACAATGTGAACTACTCATGGATGACCTAAAAGAAATCCGAGCTCAGTTTTTATAAACCGGCCTTTTCATCCAATCGATTCATTCCCTGAACTGCCAACGGGTAGTTCGGTAGTACAAGTAAAGCTTTTTTATAAAGTTTTCGGGCTAGCTGTTCATTAGAAACTTCTTCGTACGAGCGACCCAAATTGTACACGGCCTCAACATAATTTGAGTCGAGAGCGACTGCCTGTCCAAAATACTCAACTGCATCATTTGGCCGGGATAATTCCACCAAACATAAATATCCCGCATGATATAAAGCCCGTTTATTCATTGGATACAATTCAATTACCTGTTTAAAATAATCTAATGCTTGCTCATAATCCCTGTTTTCCTGCAGCGTCATTCCCAAAAAGAACAACGCCCGTTCATCTTGAGGTTGATCCTGTAATGCTTTTTTCAAATAAAATATCGACATGGTGTCTCTTTGTGAGACAGCAATAGAAGCCAATTGCATATAGCTCATAAAATTGGCTTCATCCACACGCACAGAAATTTTAAGATTGAGAATTGAATTAATTGTGTCACCAGACTTCAATAATGATATCCCTTTGATATAATAACTTTCAGCATTATCGCGATTAAGACTAATTGCCTGATCAGCAGCACCAATAGCTGCTCTTGGATTATCCATTAATAAATAGACTTCAGCTAACTTCAGGTACGAAGGCACCGCATCTGGATTCAATCGAATCGCTTTTCGCAAAGCTTCCAAACAATTGTCTGTTTGACCAAGAACAAGATAGACATCTGATAATGTCATATACAATGAAGAATTCTCAGGCTGCAGTGCCAGTGCTTGATTTAAATCACGTAAAGCAGGATCGAGATTGCCATTGGCCAGATATAATCTTGCTCTGGAAGCAAAAAGTTGGGCCTTGGAAGAATCAATCATGATATTTTGAGTAAAATACGCGATAGAATCGACCGCCCCCCCCTCCTGAACACCAACAGAACCGGTTTGATTAGTGCAAGAAAAAAGCCCTGTCACCAGAAAGGAAATGACTACTAATTGAATAACTTTCAAAGGTTTGTGCCCAAAATGTAATACCATATGCCTATGTTAATTTAAAGCATTCCAACAACACAATCGTTGGAATGCCCAATAAAAGAATAATAAAAAGCTCCCGCAAACTAAACCGTAGTCATAGCTTCGGTAATCTTTTGTGAGAGCTCATCAACTAAATCAGGGTTGTCAGCCAATAAGCCCTTAACTGCATCACGGCCTTGCCCAAGTTTGGTGTCACCATAGCTAAACCAAGAGCCACTTTTTTTAATAATGTTGTACTCCACTCCCAAATCGATAATCTCACCAATTTTAGAAATACCCATTCCATAAACAATGTCAAACTCAGCCTTTTTAAAAGGTGGAGCAACTTTATTCTTCACCACCTTTACACGCACCCGGTTACCTGTAATATTATCACCGTCTTTAATCTGACTTATTCTCCTAATATCCAACCGGATGGAGGCATAAAACTTCAGCGCGTTACCACCAGTCGTTGTTTCAGGATTACCAAACATAACGCCAATCTTCTCGCGCAATTGGTTAATGAAAACACAAATTGTTCCTGTACGACTGATGTTTGCGGTAAGTTTTCGCAAAGCTTGAGACATTAAACGGGCATGCAGACCCATTTTTGAATCACCCATCTCACCATCGATTTCACTTTTGGGTGTAAGTGCCGCAACCGAATCAATTACCACTACATCAATGGCCGCGCTACGAATCAAACTGTCGGCAATCTCCAGAGCTTGCTCACCATGATCGGGTTGAGAAACCAATAAATTTTGGGTGTCGACACCCAGTTTCTCAGCATAAAAACGATCGAAGGCATGCTCTGCATCAATAAAAGCTGCAATACCCCCTGCTTTTTGAGCTTCAGCAATCATATGCAGCGCCAGTGTGGTTTTTCCCGAAGATTCAGGTCCATAAATTTCAATCACCCGCCCTTTTGGGAAACCACCCACACCCAAAGCATCGTCCAATGCAATACTGCCACTCGAAATGGCAGCAACCTTTTCAATGGCCGAATCGCCAAGACGCATAATAGCTCCCTTCCCATAATTTTTTTCAATGCTTCCAAGCGTAGCTTCTAAAGCTTTTAATTTTTCTTGTCTTAATTTGTCTGCGTTTTCTTTTGATTTGTCAACTGCCATAATTTAAGTATTTAAAGGGTTTTTAAGATTTGCTGAGTGTGTTCTTTGGTTTTAACTTTTTCAAATATTTGGGTAATGACGCCCTTGTCATTAACCACAAAAGTCATTCTGAGAAGCCCTTCGTATTCTCTTCCATACATTTTCTTTAATCCCCATGCTCCATAAGATTTGATAATTTCTTTCTCAGGATCAGCAATTAGTGGGAAAGGGAGTGAATACTTTGTGATGAATTTTTTATGTGAATCAGTAGAATCGGGACTAATGCCAACAACAGCATATCCTTTGGCCAACCACATATCATAGTTGTCTCTTAAATCACAAGCTTCAGCTGTGCATCCGGGTGTATCATCTTTTGGATAAAAATAAATTATGAGATTCTTCCCATTAAACGAATTTAGAGTCAGGTCATTTCCATCTTGATCAACACCCTTAAAATCAGGAGCTTGATCTCCAACATTTAGTTTTGCCATAGTAAAATTGATTTTTCACAAAGATAAAGATTATCCTTTATTGGCAGGAATATACATGCCCTATTTACACTTTATTTCGCCCCCATCTTTTGAAAGTACTTACAAACAGAAGATAAACCACAGGATTCACATTTTGGTTTCCGGGCCAGACAAACATACCTGCCATGCAATATCAACCAGTGATGAGCCAGAGGAATCAATTCTTCAGGAAAATACTTAACCAACTGTCGCTCGGTTTCCAATGGGGTTTTTGAACCTGTCGTCAACCCGAGGCGTGCCGAAACCCTAAAAACATGGGTGTCAACCGCCATTGCAGGCTTGTTAAAAACCACACTGGCGATTACATTGGCGGTTTTTCTACCAACACCAGGCAATTTTTGAAGATCCTCAATTGATTCAGGGACTACACCATTAAACTCACTAATTAGCATATTCGCCATTCCATTCAAATGCTTGGCCTTGTTATTGGGATACGAACAACTTTTAATAAACTCAAAAATCTCCTCAGCAGACGCCTGAGCCATCAGCTCAACAGTAGGGAATTGCTTGAATAACTCCTCGCATATCACATTCACCCGCTTGTCAGTGCACTGAGCCGAAAGTATAACAGCCACGAGCAATTCATACGGATTACGGTATTCAAGTTCAGTTTCAGCGACAGGCATGTTCGTAGTAAAATATTGGACTACTGATTGAAACCGCTCTTTTTTATTCATCATGTGAATTCAAATTTATAAAAATTTGCAAATCCAAGCCATTGCCAATAACAAATGATTCAAACGTGCACTTTAAAACACAAAAGTAGCATTATTGCTTTAATCATCTACACAGAATCAAAAGGAATGACGATAGGTTTAACTGCTTGAATATTGGAAATCAAAGACGAAAACATGCGTTTTAATAAAATATTAATTCGCTAAAAGGATGAACTTTACAGAGTTTTTTAGTACTTTTGCAGCCAATTTTTTTAGCAATACCACAAAATGATTAATATAACTCTCCCTGACAATTCGGTCAAAAGCTACGAATCAGGAGTTACTGCGCTTAAAATTGCCGCTGACATCAGTGAAGGCTTAGCCCGTAACGTATTAGCTGCCAAGGTAAATGGTGATATTTGGGATGCCACAAGGCCCATCAATCAAGATGCAAAAGTACAGTTACTAACCTGGAACGATGAAGAGGGTAAAGCAGCCATGTGGCACTCTTCTGCACACTTGATGGCCGAAGCCATTGAATTATTGTATCCAGGTACAAAGTTTGGTATTGGACCAGATATAGAAAATGGCTTTTATTATGACGTTGATTTTGGTTCGCATGACATTTCTGATAAAGATTTTGGAAAGATCGAACAGAAAATGCAAGAGTTGGCCAGATCAAAGCAAGAATTTTCCCGCAAAGAGGTCAGCAAACAAGAGGCCGAGACATATTTCACCAACAAAGGTGATGAGTACAAACTTGAACTTATAAATGAACTTGAAGATGGCCAAATTACTTTTTACGAAAGCGGTTACTTTACTGATTTATGTCGCGGACCACACATTCCCAACACCGGAGTAATTAAAGCCATCAAACTATTAAAAATTGCTGGAGCTTATTGGCGGGGTGACGAAAAAAGAAAACAACTTACACGTATCTATGGAATAACTTTCCCTAAGAAAAAGGAACTCGATGAATACCTTTTATTATTAGAGGAAGCAAAAAAACGTGACCATCGGGTATTGGGAAAAGAGCTCGAACTATTTACTTTCTCACAGAATGTAGGACAAGGATTACCGTTATGGCTTCCAAAAGGTGCCCAACTCAGAGAAAAACTTGAACAATATCTAAAACGAGTTCAAAAAGATGCCGGATATGAGTCGGTCATCACACCCCACATTGGCAATGTAAATCTTTACAAAACCTCAGGCCATTTTCAGAAATATGGAGAAGAAAGTTTTCGCCCAATTACTACCCCGGTAGAAGGAGAAGAATTCTTTTTAAAACCCATGAATTGCCCCCACCATTGTGAGATATTTAACTTTAAACCCCATTCTTACAAAGAGTTACCAATAAGATATGCAGAGTTCGGAACGGTTTATCGCTATGAACAAAGTGGTGAACTACATGGGTTGACCAGAGTTAGAGGCTTCACGCAAGATGACGCACACATCTTTTGCACTCCCGATCAAATAAAAAGCGAGTTTAACGGAGTAATTGATATCATCCAGCAAATATTCAAAGCACTTGATTTTAAGGATGTACTCATTCAAATATCACTCCGCGACCCCAATAATCCTACAAAGTATATCGGAAGTGATGAAAATTGGGAAAAAGCCGAGAGTGCAATTATTGAGGTTGCGGAAGAGCGCGGCCTGAATGCCAAAATTGAATATGGCGAAGCTGCCTTTTATGGTCCTAAAATGGACTTTATGGTAAAGGATGCCATTGGAAGAAAATGGCAGCTCGGAACAATTCAGGTAGATTATAATCTTCCTGAACGATTTGACTTAACCTACATTGGAGCTGACAATGAAAAACATCGGCCAGTGATGATTCACAGAGCTCCCTTTGGTTCAATGGAACGGTTTGTTGCTGTTTTAATTGAACATTGTGCCGGAAACTTCCCATTATGGCTAACTCCAGACCAAGTTATCATACTGCCTATCAGCGAGAAATATCAAGAATATGCAGAAAAAGTTTTGAGTTTGCTAAAAAAACACGAAATTCGCAGCCTGATTGATGACCGAAGCGAGAAAACGGGACGAAAAATCAGAGATGCAGAAATGAAAAAGATACCTTTCATGTTGATTGTAGGTGAAAAAGAAGAAAATGATCTTACGGTTTCAGTACGCAAACATGGCGGTGAAGATATTGGAACGCTTAGCATTGATGGATTTGCAGATCACATTAATAATGAGATAAAGGCAAGTTTACAAGAAAAGTAAAATAAAATATTAGGAGGATATAATATCGCAAATTTAAGAGGTAGAGGCAGAGCCCCCATGAAAAAGGAAGATCCAAACAGGATCAACCAACGAATTACCGCACCGGTAGTACGTCTGGTTGGTGATAACGTAGAAAGCGGCATATTTCAATTGCGCGACGCGTTGAATCTTGCCGATGATTTGGGACTTGACCTTGTGGAAATATCAGCCACAGCAAGTCCACCTGTATGCAGGATTATGGATTATAAGAAGTTTCTTTTTGAACAGAAAAAGAAACAAAAGGAGATGAAAGCTAAAACAGCTAAAGTTATCCTTAAAGAAATCCGTCTTGGACCCAATACAGATGAACATGATTTTAACTTTAAACTTAAACATGCTGAGAACTTCCTGAAAGAAGGAGCTAAGGTTAAGGTTGATGTGTTTTTCAAAGGACGATCTATTATTTACAAGGACAAAGGAGAATATATCTTGCTTAGGTTTGCCCAAGAATTAGAAGAGTTTGGCAAAGTAGAAAGTTTGCCCAAACTTGAAGGTAAACGCATGATTATGATCCTTACACCTAAAAAGTAACTATTAATCAATTCACTATAAATTTTTAAGTAATGCCTAAAATGAAAACGAAATCCGGAGCTAAAAAGAGATTCTCTTTTACAGGATCCGGTCAGATTAAACGGAAGCATGCTTACAAAAGTCACATTTTGACCAAAAAGTCGAAAAAACGTAAACGTAATTTAACTTACTTTACAGTGATTGACAGAGCAGACGAAAAGAACATTCGCAGCTTGCTTTGCCGCTAATTTAATTCATGTTTAACTTTTGTCTTAGCCCGATAAGTCTTCAATAAACGAAGCGCTAAGATGAAGAAAAGAGTAAAAAATGCCAAGATCAGTAAACTCAGTTGCTTCTAGAGCACGAAGAAAAAAGATCCTGAAAGAAACCAAAGGTCAATTTGGTGCCAGGAAAAATGTTTGGACGGTTGCGAAAAATTCGTACGAGAAAGGGCAAAGTTATGCCTACCGCGACAGACGAGTAAATAAACGTAATTTTAGGTCGCTTTGGATTATGCGTATAAACGCCGGAGCTCGTCAGTATGACATGACTTATTCGGAATTTATGGGTAAAATCCATGCAAAAAACATTGAAATCAGCCGCAAAGTTCTCGCGGATTTGGCCATGAACAATCCTGAAGCTTTTAAAGCAATTGTTGATGCCGTAAAATAAACACCTCTAGGTGTAAACATAAAAGCTCCATTTTCTATATCGAAAAATGGAGCTTTTTTTTATTCTATACCATATTTTTTCATCCGACGATTGAGCGATTGCCAAGTAATGTTTAAGGCATCAGCAGCCTTGGCCTTATTGTTATCATATGCCTGTAAAGCCTTCTGAATTAACATTTTTTCGTTATTATCCATGTCAAAATCAACCTGAGCATGACCATTACTATGAGATTGTATTTCATTTTGCTCTTCTTGTGATTTTGGCAGTTCAATTGCTGATTTATCTTGTGTCAAACTATCCTTTCCTTTGAAGGTAACATGCTCAGTCAGTATTTCTTTACCTTCACACATTATTACAGAACGCTCAACAATATTCCTTAATTCTCGAACATTCCCAGGAAAACGATGACGCTTCAGTAACTCGATTACCTGTGTGTCCACTTTTGTAATCTTTTTTCCCATTTGCTGTGCATAATGGTTAACGTAATGATTAAAGAGCAACGGGATATCTTCAACACGCTCACGCAATGGAGGTATATTAATCACAAAAATACTTAACCGATGAAACAAATCCAGACGGAATTTATTTTGCTCAGCCATAGATTCCAGATTGGCATTTGAAGCAGCAATAACCCTTACATCCACATGCTTACTCTGTTTAGAACCTAATTTACTTACTCTTCTCTCTTCCAGAACTCGCAATAACTTAGCCTGTTGGTTTAAAGGCATATCAGATATTTCATCAAGAAATAGTGTTCCATTATCTGCAATTTCAAACCAACCTAATTTATCTTCGACTGCTCCTGTAAAGGCGCCCTTTTTATGACCAAAAAATTCACTTTCAAAAAGGGTTTCTGGAATTGCTGAGCAATTAACCGAATAAAATGATTTCTGAGAACGATGACTCAGATAATGAATTCCATGTGCAACAAGCTCCTTCCCTGTACCACTTTCGCCTAAAATAAGTACAGAGGTATTATCTGTTTGAGCAACCCTATTCATCATCTCAACCATTTTTCTCATGGATTCTCCGTCGCCTATTAACTGAGAACCAATGTTTTTAAGCAGTTTCTGAGATAGAATATCTACCGCATTATTTGCCAATTTCAGTTTTTCATTCAGATCAATAAAGCGTTGCGTCCGCATAATGGCTGAATGAATGTCCAACAAACGAAAAGGCTTCGGAAAATAATCAGTTGCACCTAAGCGCATGGCCTGAATAACAGTATCCATATCACCATGACCAGAAATCATTATTACCTCTAAATCGGGGAAATCTTGTTTAACCTTCGACAATACATCCAAGCCACTTATTTCAGGCAATTTAATGTCAAGAATCATAATGCTTATTTCGTTGTCTTTAAGAACAGTAAATGCCTCAGAAGGCAGACCGGCTTTAAATACCCGGTATTTTTTACTAAGCAAAAACTCTTCAATTTCATCCCTTACACGAGGTTCATCATCTACAATTAAAATATTTAGTTTGGTAGCCATTTTACTTTTTTGGTAATTTAATTATTATTCGGGTAAACTCATTTAACTTACTCTCTACGTTAATACTTCCCTTCATTTCTTTGATTATTCCATAGGATATCGACAGTCCCAAACCCGTTCCTTTTTCTTCACTCTTAGTGGTATAGAAGGGATTAAATATATGGGGTATCACGTTTTCATCAATGCCGGTGCCGTTATCCTCCACAAGAACAATATTATCCTCCTTGTCATTCTCAAGACTGATCATAATCATTTTTTTATACTCCTCATCAGGAGAAACCATGCGTGACCGTTCTTGAACAGCATACTTCGCATTCGAAAGTAAATTAAGCAACACTTGCTCCAGTCGAAAACCATTACCACTTGTCAGGTATTCGCCTTCAGGCAAACATGTTCTTACATCAACATGCTGATCGATTAAATGACGCTTGACCATGGTTAAAGCATTATCTATAACAAGCTTAATATCTACCTGTTCCATTTCCAGTTTGTCTTGATCTCGTGAAAATACGCGAACATGATTAATAATGTTCCTTATCCGATCAATATCCCCAAAAAGCGTATCGATTTTACCTGAAAGATAGGCATCCGACAAACTCTTATCATCTAACCTAAACTTGATATTCTCAAGCCCCATTGAAATACCACCAAGTGGTTGATTTATCTCATGGGCTAATCCTGCCGACAGTTCTCCAATTGATTCCAACTTTGACTTCTGAACCAAAAATTGTTGTTGTTGTTCAACGCGTTGAATTTCCACTTTAACCCTTTTTTCAAGATGGGTATTTAACTCAAACAATTCATTTTCTGCATTTTTACGTTTTGATACATCTGAAAGAAATACCAAGTGAGCGGGATCATTATCCCATTCAATATAGGTTGTTTTTAGCTCAATCCACTTTCCTTCAACCATTTCAACTGTAATTTCATTTCGTTCATGGAAATCTGAAGATTCGTGGTTTGTAAAGAAAGCAACCAGCTCTTCAGCAAACTCAGGTAAAAAGAAATCAGAGAATCGCTTACCAATAATATCACGTGGCATAAATTTAAAAATATCGCTAACCCGAGGATTAACTAAAAATATTTTTCCCTCCTTCACGAGAACAATTCCATCATTGGCATTTTCATAGATTAGTCTGTATTTCTCCTCGCTTTCACGGAGTAACTGTTCTGCATATATCCGTTCTGAAATCTCCTGTTGCAGAGCCAATGTACGGTCCTTCACCCTTTGTTCCAGATTACTATTCAAACTGTTTAGTTCATCTTCCACATTGCGGCGATAAATGGCTCCTCCCAGATTAAAAGCCAGCATCCCAAGAGCATTTATCTCTGCCTCTGACCAAACCCGCTCCTCTTTACAGTCATCAAGTCCGACGAACCCCCACCAAACATCTCTTACAAAAATGGGTATAGCCAATACAGATTTTATATTCTGACTACCTAAAATTTCCCGTTCTTCACTGCTTTCAATCAATCGAACAATGGAAATTACGTTCATCCTCTTATTAAGCAATTGATTCCATCGACGAAACACTGGTGAATCAATAGGAACATTAACCAATTCTTCATTATCCAGCTGTGGTTGTATATCAGGGGCAACCCACTCATATATCTGACTTACAACTTCCTCGCCTTGATATTCTTCTTTTTTAAAAATATAAACCCTAGAAACTTTTGTAACCGAGCCCACCTTCGATAAAGCCTCATTTACAGTAATTGCATTAACACCTCTTCTAAAAAATGCAGCAGTTGCCAAACTGAGAGCGCGCAATATATTTTCACTTCTATCGCGTTCACTTTCTGCAATTTGACGTTTTAGCTCCTCTTCATGTAGTTTTCTTTCAAGTAGTATATCTGTAGCCTGTTCAACAATAATATCCTGTAACTGAATATTGTTGAGGGGCTTTGTTAAAAACCCTTTTACACCCGATTCGATAGCTTTTAAAAAGAAACGAGAATCTCCATAGGCTGACATAATTACGATACGAACAAGCTTATTATGTGTTCTTATTTTATTGATCATATCTAGCCCATTCATTACCGGCATCTTAATATCGGTAAGAATAATATCTGGATGATGGGTTAAAAAGGATTGATAACCTTCCTCACCATTAGAGGCTGTAACTACACGCGCGATGATCTGTCCAAGAAGTTGAAAATATACATTTCTAATAATTTTATCATCCTCGACAAGTAAAAGAGTAATATCGTGTTTCTCCATTGGCTACAGCTAATTTGTTTAATGTTTGTATTTTAATTCACCCGCAGGAATAGTAACCTGAAGCCGATTTTCAAAAGGAACCAATGGACATGACCACCTAGAGGAATAGGCACAATAAGGATTATAAGCCTGATTAAAATCGAGCACTATCATATCTCCCTCAGGAATAGGAACATCCAGATATCTCCCGGCTTCATAGGTAACTTCCCCATTGGTTTTATCCTGAAACGGAATAAATAATTGAAGCCCGTATTCAGGATGATCAATATAATCCATATTTTGATATACCGTCAGCTCACAGGCAGTATCTGCCACAGCAAAGAATGCTTTCCCATAGATTCTATAATTGGGTCGCCTTGCAGTGTTTGTTGCAAACGGAAAAGGTGGCGAAGAGGTATCAACCTTTAAATCAGCTATAAACCGATAGTTTAAATCAGGTTCAAAATAACGAAGGCCATGAAAATCGTTTAGTTCCTCACGATTAAATGGCGATGTTGTACTATCAGCAATCTCGGCATCTTTGGATTGACGATCAAGAAGAATTTGGTCAATCAATCGACCATCCAAAAGCAGTTTTTCAGACGAATGAATATCAAACCTGAAAGCCAACATGGCATATGGAGTGGCCAACATTTCATTGGAAACATTGCGAAAACCCTTACTGCTTTTCCACCAGGTATCAGCCTGAAACGAACGATCGGGATGTGCAATAATACCCACCTTAAAATCCATTCCTAAAGCTTTCTTGAACAGAAAACGACTCCGACGAGCGTGCACTCCAACAGAATAAATATCTACAGATTTCTCCCAGTCAGGATGTTTATCAAACAATTCTTTTACCAGTAAACCGGTATGAAAAGTACGGTCGACATATACATTAGTAGGAATACTTGCTGAGTATATGGTATCATTAAAACCATAGTACTTCATGGTGAAAATAGTTGCTTCAGCAGTGTTTTTATATGGAGCAATAAATTCATATATGGTAATGGGCACTCCAGTAACTATCATTCGCTCGTATCCGTTTTCCCTATAATAATCCATTGCATCGAGAACGACATAAGTTTCGACCCATCCTTCTACCACGAGTGTTTTTGCGTTAACGGGATGACTTACTGCCAAATAACGCATAGAATAGCTCAAGAAAAAGCGCAATAAACCTATCAGAACAATTAGTATGATCAACCATCCAAGCCAGGTTGGCCTCCAACATTTTACTTGCTTACCTAATCGAAAACGATATTTCATGATGGTGATAGAAAAAGGATATTACTTTTGTCAAAGTTAAAAAAATAACGATGGATTTTTCAGACTTACGCCGGGATTTTGGCAAATATACTTTTAATCCGGAAAATGCTCCTGAGCAGCCTGATCTTCTTTTTACAGAATGGCTATCAAAAGCCAAAGAGGCGAAAATAGATGAATTTAATGCCATGGTGCTAAGTACCGTAAACCAAAAGGGATTCCCTTCTTCCAGAATTGTTTTACTAAAAGATTTCAAGAAGGGACTCCCCCTTTTTTTTACCAATTATGAAAGCAAAAAGGGAACCGAATTGAAGGAAAATCCCAATGCCAGTCTGTTGTTTTTTTGGAAGGAATTGGAAAGACAGGTGCGAATTGAAGGCGAAGTTAAGAAAATTAGTTACGACAAATCCAACGCCTATTTTAAATCGAGGCCAACGGAAAGCCAATGGTCGGCGATTGCCTCACCTCAAAGCAGGGTAATTAATCACCTCTCTGAAATATCCAACAGCATACAAAAGTTACAAAACAGTCAACACACACACGAATGCCCATTATACTGGGGTGGCTATCAACTCATTCCAACCTACTTCGAATTTTGGCAAGGTGGCATCCACAGACTTCATCACCGACTATGCTACACACTTGAGCATAAAAAATGGGTTAAGGAACAATTAGCACCTTAACCCACTCATTAACAATATTTTTACAGATTAATTGACATTTGATTTAAATCATCCACAAAATCGTTGATAGACAATTCATCAAAACCTTTTTCTATGGCAGCCTCCTCAAGAGTTCCCCAAATGGGTTCTCCACACATGATGCATTTGATTCCCTTGTCCATTAGATAGCGTACCGAAAATGGATAAACTTCTACCAAAGTTTCTATTAATATGTCTTTGGAAATCATATGAGCAATTATTTCAGTTCATGCACAACCAGTCCTGAACGCAGTTTTGGTTCAAACCAAGTGGTTTTAGGAGGCATAATTTTACCGCTATCAGCAATATTGATCAATTGAGCCATACTTACCGGATACAAAGCAAAAGCAACTTTCATTTCACCGCTATCAACACGCTTTTTCAACTCACCTAAACCACGAATACCACCAACAAAATCGATTCGTTTCGAGCGACGAAGGTCGTCAATACCTAATACAGGCTCTAAAACCTGATTGGTAAGAATAGTTACATCAAGCACTCCAATTGGATCGTCATCGTTGTAGGTTTCATCATGAGCAGTTAACGAATACCAACGACCATCCAAGTACATGGAAAAATTATGCAATTGATCGGGTTTGAAAATATCGCTCCCCTTATCCTCAATACTAAAACTCTTTTTAAGCGCCTCAATAAATTCGTCAGAAGTTTTCCCATTTAAATCAGTAACCACACGATTATAATCAATGATTGTCAACTGATCATCAGGAAAATGAACAGCCAGAAAGAAGTTATACTCTTCTTGCCCGGTATGGTTTGGATTGGCTTTCTTTTTTTCATTTCCAACCAAAGCGGCGGCAGCTGTACGGTGATGTCCGTCAGCTACATAGGTTGAAGAAATGGAGGCAAAAAGTTCTACAATTCTATCAACCAATGCTTTGTCATTAAGTACCCAAAAGTGATGACCAACACCATCTTCAGCAATAAAATCGTACTCAGGTTTTTTATTTTTGACTATACCTTCAACAATCTCATCAATTTCTTTTACTGCTGGGTACGAAAAAAACACAGGCTCCATATTGGCATCAGTAATGCGAACATGCTTCATACGATCTTCTTCTTTATCAGGACGAGTAAGTTCATGCTTTTTAATCACATTATTCATGTAATCTTCAACGCTGGCACAGCCAACGATTCCATATTGGGTTTTCCCAAACATGGTTTGACCATAAATATAGAGTGATTCGGCATCATCGGCTTTAAGCCAGCCCATACTTTTAAACTCATCGAGATTCGATTTAGCCATATCATATACCGGTTGGCTGTGAATATCAATGTCTTCCGGCAAATCAATTTCAGGTTTTATAATATGAAGAAGTGAATAAGGGTTATCTAATGCTTCTTCACGGGCTTCCTCCGAGTTCAATACATCATACGGACGACTAGCCAGTTGTTTTACGATTTCTTTCGGTGGGCGTAAGCCCTTAAATGCTTTTAAAGTAGCCATATACGAAATTTATTATAATACAAAAAAAATACGAATAATTATTCCTCATCAATCGTATCATCAATTTCACCAAATTCGTCACCACAGTCGTGAAAATTACTCTTACGAGATGATCCACCTCCTTTACCTGAGTATGGATAATTTCCATTGGATGTGTTTCCATTCGATCGCTGCAACGATGAAATAAGAGCTCCGATCATTTTGGTCATTTCCATGAGTTGATTGCGGGAATCATCCTCATAAGTATCTGAAATATTATTATTCCTACGTGCTAACATGGTAAATACCAGACACTCTCGGATTGCACTTTTAGCCATTTTAAGGTAGTAAATAAACTGACTTTTGTTTCGTGCCGAACCCTCAGCAATAAAGAGAGCTATGTTACGTGCCGAATCATTAAAGCGGAGAACAAATTTAGAAGGGTCATTTTCTGGAAACATGGACGTCACCTCCTGTACCCAATTAATATAATCCAATGATTTATGGTAAATTCTTAGGTCTTCGAACCGAAAAAAGGTTCCTATTTTCTCAGTCTTTTCTAATCTTTCTGTCTGACTATACATAGTGAAGTTAATTTGGTATTTTGATTGAATGTATAATATTTCCATGCAATTGAAATAATTCATTGCATGGAAATATTATTTTAAAGAATAAAGAGTGTAAGCGCACTCCTAATAATAAAGTTAGTTTACTTTAAATGTAGTATCTCCTTTTTGAATAAAGGCGATAATTTGTTTAGCAGCAGCAACACCAGCATTATTATTAGCTTCAGAAGTTTGAGCGCCCATCTTTTTAGGGGTAAAAAAACAACGATTACCAAACTTTTCTTTTAGAATATCCTGATTGCCTGGACCTATATCGGAAACATACTTGAATGAATCAGAAGCTTCGAACCACCTTAACAAACCTTCCTCATCAATAACCTCTTTACGGGCTGTATTAACAAGCATGGCACCTTTTTTTGTTTTAGAGAGCAAATCGTATCCGATAGATTTTTTCGTTTCAGATGTTGCCGGAATATGTAAGCTTATATAGTCGCAAGCTGCATAAAGCTCCTCAACAGAATTCATTACTTCAACACCATCAGACTCAATGGCTTGCTTGCTAACAAAAGGGTCAAAGGCACATACTTCCATTCCAAATCCCTTGGCAATTCGAGCCACATGCTTACCTACATTGCCATAGGCGTGAATACCCAACTTTTTACCAAACAATTCTGTTCCTGATGTCCCATTAAACTGGCTGCGTGCCTGATATACCATCATACCTAAAGCTAATTCAGCCACAGCATTGGAATTTTGCCCAGGTGTGTTCATAACCACAATTCGATGATCGGTAGCAGCAGTCAAATCTACATTATCATATCCGGCACCGGCCCTAACTACAATTTTCAAATTTGGAGCAGCAGCCATTACGTCTTTAGTAACCTTATCACTTCTGATAATCATGGCATCAGCAGTTGCAGCAGCACCATACAACTCATCTAAAGTGGTATAGTTTTCTAAAAATTCAAATTCAAAACCAGCCTCAGCCAATACTGAGCTAATTTGTTTAACTGCACCGGCAGCGAATGGTTTTTCGGTCGCGATTAATACTTTTGTCATGTTAGTATCTATTAGTTTTCTATTAAATTAGAAGATTTAATTTTGAGCCTCAAATTCTTTCATCGCATCAACCAAGGCCTGAACACTTTCAATAGGCAACGCATTGTATGTTGAAGCACGGAACCCACCAACCGAACGATGACCTTTAATTCCGATCATGCCTTTTGCAGTAGCAAAATCCATGAAAGCTTTTTCCTTATCTTCAAATCCATCATTCATTACAAAACAAATGTTCATTAATGAACGATCATCATGATTTTCAACAGTAGCTTTAAACATAGTGTTACGATCGATTTCGTCATACAAAAGTGCTGCTTTAGCTACATTAATTTTTTGAATTCCTTCAACTCCACCTTGAGCTTTCAACCATTTTAATGTTTGCAAAGCAGCAAAAATTGGCAGAACAGGAGGTGTGTTAAACATACTTTCCGCATCAATATGTGTTTGGTAGTTAAGCATAGTTGGAATGGCTCTTTCCACCTTTCCTAAAATGTCGTTACGGATGATAACAAATGTTACTCCGGCAGGGGCCAGATTTTTTTGCGCTCCACCATATATCATGGCATATTTTGAAACATCTACCGGACGGCTGAAAATATCTGAGGACATATCTGCTATCAACGGAATAGGTGAATCCATATCGAATTTAATCTCCGTACCATAAATGGTGTTATTGGTGGTAATGTGGAAATAATCGGCATCAGCAGGAATAGCAAATCCTTTGGGAATGTAATTAAAGTTCTTGTCTTCGGAGGTAGCCACAACATGAACCTCACCAAATAATTTGGCTTCCTTAATGGATTTTTTTGCCCAAACACCTGTATTAAGATAAGCTGCTTTTTTGTTTAGCAGGTTAAAGGGAATCATCGCAAACTGAGTACTGGCGCCACCTCCTAAAAACAACACAGAATATCCATCAGGTATGTTTAACAATTCTTTAAACAAAGCAGTAGCTTCATCAACTACCGCGATAAATTCTTTGCTTCGGTGCGATATTTCCATTATGGATAAACCAGTACCTGCAAAGTCGTGAATAGCCTTGGCAGTATTGTCGATAGTAAATTCCGGCAAAATAGAAGGTCCGGCGTAGAAATTATGTTTTTTCATGGTTTTGAATTAAAAGGTTCAACTTGGAGGCAAAGATAGAAACATTGATTTGAATACGTTAATTTTTTAACTTAGATTGTTTCTAATTATCCTGTTTTTAAGGGTTTTTAACCACAATTCAGAGGAATCATGTGCTTTACTGTGAATTTAATAACAAAGAACTTTATTTCTATTTTACACGTTTGATTTATTCTTTCTTAAATTCGCCAACTGTTATTAAAACATTGGTATATGAAGAAAACCATTTCTAGTTCTGTACTTGGACATGAGGCACTGTTACTGCTTACGGCTATCATTTGGGGGTTGGCTTTTGTTGCTCAACGGGCAGGAATGGAAAGTATTGGACCATTTACCTTTAATGGAATCAGGTTTATTCTGGGAAGTGTTTCCTTACTACCATTGATTTTTATTTTTAGGAAAAAAAATGAGAAATGTGAAAACCTAACTAAAAAAAGCATCCTGTTCAGCGGAATAATTGCTGGAATAACGCTTTTTGTCGCTGCATCCTTACAGCAAGTTGGCATGGTTTACACAACCGCCGGTAACGGAGGGTTTATTACTAGTTTGTACGTGGTTATTGTTCCAATAATTGGATTGTTTTTCGGACTAAGGGTAAATAACCAGACCTGGGCAGGAACAGTATTGGCCATTATAGGTTTGTACTTTTTATCGGTAAATGCCAACTTCACCATTCAGATGGGCGACCTTTTGGTTTTGGCAAGTGCGTTCTTTTGGGCAGCTCATGTACTTATCATCGGATATTATTCAAACAAAACTGACGTGCTCTGGCTTGCAGTTGTGCAATTTGCAGCAACAGGAATCTTAAGTCTCACAGTTGCCGTTTTTTCGGAGGAAATAATTTTGGACAAGATTAAGGAGGCAGCCCTTCCGATTCTTTATGGCGGGCTTATGTCGGTTGGTGTGGCTTATACGCTTCAGATAATCGGCCAACAGAAAGCCATCCCTGCGCATGCCGCCATAATTTTAAGTCTGGAGGCCCTTTTTGCTGCTTTAGGAGGATGGCTTATTTTAGACGAAACCTTTACTGCACGCCAAACATTTGGAGGTGCATTAATGCTTTCCGGACTCATCCTTTCACAGATCGTATTTAAGAAAAGCAGCTTAAATAAGTTGCGCTAATTCAACATATCAACACCAATTAAAATTCTTGATTGTTTAGGGTCGACAAAATTCCCGATCAAATCACTACCCATATTAACGCTACAGCTACCATCACCAAATACAGTTAAATTTACATTTAACATACCTGAACGATTTTGAGATTGTACATTAAACTGAATATAAATCGGCTTATTTGCTTTTTTTGGCGGTGAATATTGGTAATCCGACAGAACTCCATTGACGGTGAATCCACCCATCCCATTGGTACTTATACCGGGAAAAGATTGCAATTGAATAACCACGCTATCTTGGTGAACATAAATAAAATTTAACCGGGGAGAAAGCGTATTATCCTTTCCATCTGCGGTAAACTCGACTACAAAAGTTTTTTCTGCTGCCAACTGATTCACTTTAGCCCAAACTGCTGCTTCTTGGTCTATTTTCAATTGTTTTCGTTGCTCTTTTGTCAATTTCGTTTCGGTTTGAGCTGACAACGTGGCTGACAAAAACAGTGCGAGTGTTACAAACACTAAAAATAAATTACTACTCCTCATTATGTTTCGCATATTAAACAAAAAAGATGAGACCACTCCTAAGTGGATGAATACTATAAAGATCATCTATTCACAGAAAGCCCTTCTATTCGAAGACTCATCTCTCTATAAGAAGTTAATTCCTGATAACGTAAATGCTCGATCAAACCAATTTTGGAGTGGCCCTATAAATTAGAACAAAAAGCTCAAATCAGCTCCCTCCGGAAACTCTTTAGGCCCATCTCCAAACACAAACAACCGAGCCTGACGACTTCCCAAGAGTTTAATTTTATTATCTTCAACAAACAACATACTTGCCTCTCGTAATCCAAGCACCTTCATTTTTTTATTTACAACCAAAAATTCTTCAATCCTTTGCTCACGTGTTTCACCACCATGTCCTTCAGGATTGGCATCCAAATAATGGGGATTAATTTGAAACGGAATAAGATTCAGACAATTAAAACTAGCTGGCTGTATAATTGGCATATCGTTGGTGGTCATTAATGTGGGACAGGCCACATTCGAACCAGCACTCCATCCCATGTAAGGAGTTCCATTCAATGCTTTCTCGCGGATAGCTTTCATAATACCCGTGCGATGCATTTCTGCAACCAAATGAAAAGTATTTCCCCCACCTACGGCAATTGCTTCTGCATTTTGAATCATCTCAACCGGATTTTTAGCTTGATGCACAGACTCAGTCTCAAAACCCAGAACACGCATCACTCCGGCAACACGGGTCAAATAAGCATCGTAGCTTTTCTCCAAGCTTTCAGTATCAAGGCCAACTCCAGCATAAGGAACGAAAGTTATTTTTTTTACTCCATTTGATTGTAAAAAATCAGCAATATATTTTTTGGGCCATTCAAGATAGGGTTCTCCCACCATGGTGGAATTGCTAATTAAAAGAAGTTTTTTGGTCATCGAATAATTTTTTTGGTTTTTATATAAATTTCATTGAATCCTACAGGAAATGCACTATTGCAAAACTTTTAACAAATACGTCTTCAGTACATGGCTTATCGAGCATAGTTCGAGCTGATAAAAGTAAACAAAAATGGAACTCCCATAGTTTAAAGCAGCCTATTTTTACGGTAAATGAATTTAAAGTAATTGAAATATTGATCGTTGGAAGTATATTTTTCGATTGCGGCATCCACCGATTCGTATTGATCATGATCCGCATCAGCCAAACCTGCGGCCACTTGTCTCATGACCGACCGAACATCGCTTTTAGACAATTTTTGGTCTTTGCACAACCACAAATATTGCAAGGCCTCAAGGTACTTCCCTTTGTTGGCATAATAGGTTGCCGTAGCTTTTGTAAGCAAGGGCAATCGCTGCTCACCAACAAATGTATACAAAGCGGGTAATTGTATTCCCAGTGTATCGAGATTATTTTCTGAAGCAAACTTTTTCAGATTGACATACCGATCAATGGCTACATTGTACCCCTGACTGAACAGCAATGATTTCACTGCTTTCATTTCGTCCAAATATGTTATTAATGGAAGACAAGCACTTTTAACTTGCGTATATCGCAGTGTATCCAATTCACAGTACTTATTAGATACTACCCAATTATTTGATAATTGCAATGCCTTTACAGCAGCGGTAAACGAACGATTTTTTAAAGAAACAAAACACTCATTCACTGAATTATCCAACTTTTGTTGAGCAGAAACACAAACTCTATTCTGCAAGTTAAATCTGGTTTCGCGTATTAATTGAAGGAGCATTGGATTCTTCCCATCTAGATAAAGTTGCTCAATGGAATCAACCTCTTGAAGTTTAACTTCGGCTTCTGTTAAACGCATCGCCCAAATTTCAAATTCAACTTTACTGATTTTCTCTTCAATTAATGGAATTACCACACCATCAACTCGAGAAACAATTTCTTTTAAACCTCCTGGAGGAAGCCAATTCCCCATTTTTTTGGCCAACTCAAGTTGTTCCAAGGCAATTCCCGGCTGACCAGCGAATAACAGTTCATCACTCTGGTTTATGTATACATGATAAAGATCAGAAGACAACTGACACAAACGTTTGGTGCTACCAGATAAAAACCTATGATACTTCTCAAAAAAATGATTCGCATTTTGCAGCGAAACCCCAGCATCAGGGTATTGCTTTTGAGATAGATAAACATCGAATAAACTAACTTTCTGGTTAAAAACACGTATGATTACCTTTTGGAATTCACGATTAAAGTCTGGCAACCAAGAACTCCCAAATTCATCAACCAATGGAGCTGCTTTTTCTAAAAACGAGAGTTTTTCTCCAGGAGAAAGATGATCGTCAGGAAGTTGACAAACCTGAACAACCTCTTTAAAAAAAGAAGGCATGACTGAATCTTGCTTACTCATTTGTTTAAACCCGGGTTGATTGGCATCAAACATTTCTCCGGCACGCTGAAAATACGTCTGGGAAAGCACTCCGTTTCCGGTTAATGCGGCCATCCTCCCCACCCTTAAATAAGAACTAGCGACTCCTTCAAAAGCATGTAAAAACATGTTTTCAAATTTACCATCAGAAATGATATTAAACGTATTTTGGAAAACAGACGCATTATTCAACAGCAACAATGCATCAGCAAAATTTTCAGCATCCATAAACTTTTCTGAAGTACTCACAAATTGTTTACTAATGCACTGAGGAATTGACAAGTCATTGACTGCCTTTGCTTTCGACATAGATACTACAATCTCCTGAATTAGCCTAAGTTCCTCATCTTCCATTGAAACTGATGCCATCAAATTGGGAATAATTGCATCGGCAGGTTGAAGCTTTTTTGCTTTAAGCATGCAATCGACACTCAAATCGACATATTTACCACAAAAAGTGAGTGCATCTTCTTTATCGACTTTGTTCCCGTTTGATATGGTTTGGTTGAATAAGGTTGAGGCACGCTTGCTATATCTGACCATTTTAGCTTTAAGAGGAAGATATCCGGCCGGATCAGCAGTTTTGAGGTGCAAAATCTGTTCTATTTTTAGCTGGTTCATAATCCACGAAAGTCGCTCCAGCTCCATTCGCTCTATCCAAACATTCGAATACGATCGTTCATTATCAGTTGCATAGCGCCGGTATCTTTTGTCAATTTCCGATAGATATCGATGAAATGAATAATAGGTTTCTACATACTCAATCCATCCTTTAATGCGTTCCACCTGATCTTGCTCATAACTATAACTTGGTTGCAAAACCCTAATGCTAAGCTCCCCTACTTGACCACTAATAAATTCAGACACTTCGATTTCAACAGGTTGACCATCCGTGGGACATACTATATTGATTTCTGCCCGAAGGTGTCGCCCATTGAACAGTTGAACTTTTGCTCCTACCCTGGCTGGCCACAATACCGAATCAGCAACGAAACCCTTAAAAACCACATCACCTTCAAGGGTTCGTTTATAAAATAACAAACGTAAAAAAGCTGTTTCAAGCTCATTCTGAATCACCTCAACATGAAGGGTACCTTCAGGTTTTAATTGAAGCACTTGAGTAGACAAATTAAAACTGGAAGCTAGCATGGAAATTATCTGCCGTCCAAATAAATCATCGGCCATACTCTTGTAACTCATCGTTTCCGATACATTCGACACCTTAAAAGGAGTTTGACCATTAACCAACCATGGCGATTGCAACAAAAGAAACAACACGAAAAAAACCTTCTGCATGGTCAAATTTTTGCGCAAAGGTAATTATCCCATGACTGGAAACAAAAGTAAAGAATTAGACAAAAGTAACTTTCCGATATCGAAGTACAATGCAAAAGTTTAAACATATTGATTAACAACATCAAACAGCATATTTTGATTGATTGGCTTTATAAGGTACTCGTCGCATCCGGAAGCCAATGCTTTTTCACGATCTCCTCTAATAGCATAAGCTGTTTGAGCGATAATGGGCAAAGCAGGACGGTCTTGTTTTATCAATCGGGAAGCTTCATAACCATTCATATCAGGCATTTTCAGGTCCATTAAAACAAGACCAATTGATTGATTATGTCTGCATATTTCAATAGCCTCCGCTCCTGATTTTGCCCATAAAGTAGAATAACTCAGTTTTATCAGCATTAATGACAGTAACATATACGAGGATTCTACGTCATCAACTATCAAAATCAATTTGATTCTATCTTTAGATAAATGATCTTCAGCAATGTCCTCAGGGGAGATCCACGTTGAATCCATTTCTTGCTCAATGAAATTGGGAACAGTAAAATAGAATGAAGACCCTTTATCTAACTCTGACTCCAGCCATATTCGTCCACCAATAAGTGTAACTAACCTTGCTGCTACCGATAATCCTACTCCAACACCACCAAACCTACGGGTATAGGAGTCATCAACTTGCCTGAAGAGATTAAAAATAAACTCCTGTTGATCTTTGCCAACGCCAATTCCGGTATCTGAAACACAAAAACGAAAAAAGGATTGGTTATTCTCCTGAACAATTTCACAACTCACTGAAATACTTCCTTCTAAAGTGAATTTTAAGGCATTTTTGAGTAAATTGCCTAGCACTTGTTTTAGTATTTTTTTATCACATTTAAGTTGATAGTGCATGAAATTATCAAGCTGATCCCAGTAGAATAGTATTTCATTTTTGGCCAATTCTCTTTGTTCTATCACAACCATCTCCTTTAACTCATCAATCAATGCTTTCATTTCAAAAACTTCGATATTTTGAGTGATTTCACCACTTTCCAACAGAGTAATATTTAAAATATCTTTTACTATTTTAAGTAAATTGTTTCCACTTTGATTTATTATATTGGCATACTCCAACGCTTCTTCAGTTGAAGTATGATTGGTAATGAGCCCACTAAAGCCAATAATGGCATTTAACGGTGTTCGTAATTCGTGGGACATTGTAGATAAAAAAGCTGATTTTAGCCTATCAGATTCGGAGGCCTGCTTTAGTGCTTCCAATAGTTGGTCAGCCGTTTTTTGTCGGTTTAATAACTGGCTTATATAGTAGGTTATCACCTCCATCATTTCCAAATCCTCCTGATCATATACTCGCTCATTCGAATGATGTATTAACAGAATGGCTCCGACTACCTTTTCACTAATCTTCAACGGAACACCAATACAATCTGCAAATTGAGTATAATATCCTTCCACCTGAATTTGACCCGAAATCAATGTCTGTGCATTTCCCAGAAATGCGCTTTCGTTACCAACAATGTGATTTAAAAGACTTTCTTTATAAACTTCTTCATGAATCGATTCAATTACGTTTTCAGAAAATGTGCAATTAAAACCACTATCTTCCTCATTTACAAGAGCCACTTCAAAATTTGACAGACTCAACACTTTTTTTATTTCAGCATAAACAAAACCAAAGAGGTCTTTTGGATTAATTGGCGAGTTAATTTTTTCAGCAATGTTATGAATAATTTTACGCTTCAACTCATTTCGATGCGCATCCGTAATATCCATACCAAAATGTACTACTCCGGAAAAAACATTTTCATGACTGAGCGAAGCAGCATGAATCTGCCACAGCATTTCTTTTCCATCAGGACTTATAACGCGGATGGTGTAGTCTACCCCACTACCGGTCTTAAGCGCATAAACAGTATCCTTATATTCCTGAATACTAGTAGGATGGATCACATCTTGAAATCTTATTTTAAAAGCATCAAGCAATGACATGTTCATCAAGGTTTCAAATTGATGATTAACAAAAGTGACCTGATCACTCACATCCGTTGTCCAGACCATATCATTCGATCGTTCAACCATCGATCTAAATTTTGCCTCTGCTTGCTTTAAATTTGTATTGAGCTGCTTCAAAGAGGAAGACCGTTCTTCAACCTTTATTTCTAGCGTTTTATTAATTTCGACCGTCTTAAGCTGTTCCTGACGCAATAACTTGTTGGTATAGAAATTTTTCCTTGTAATCAACTCAAAATAATATGCGGAAATCATTCCAAACAGATTAGCTGAAACAAGGAAAAAACTCGACAAAGCAACCGTTAAGGAGGAAATATCTGAATAGTAACATACTAAACCATAAGCCAAAACAATCACCCATCCCGAAAAGGTAGCATAAATAAAACGTAGTTTAATCAAGTCATAGTTAAAAATTAAGACTAAAATCAATCCCACATAGTAATACTGCAGTAAGCTCTCTCCACCCAATACAACCATAGCTACAATACCCATTCCTGATAGAATAATTAACAACGAAACAAGTAATTGTGCATATTGTAAAAGAATTTTAATTTGAAAAAATAGCAATATTAAAAATGCCAGAGGCAATACATATATAAAACGAATACGAAAAAAAACCTCAAACAATTGGGGTACTAACAGGTAGTCTAAAACGGAAAAAAGCCCATAAATTATCATTGAGAAGATAATGGACACCCTCATATTGACCAGTATATCGAGACGGTAGAAATTCAGAAATTCCTTTTCCATTTCCAAATCCCTGAACCCCAGCGTAACCCGGTCTATTTTTTTAAAAAAAGTAAGGAGTGCATTAATAGCAGCCATTCTTATTAGGTTAATGTAGGTAAAAATAAAAAAATAAAGCCAATATACACCCACATGACCCAATTTTTTAAATCCATGAAAAACCAGTTTTCCACTAAATCCATTTAATAAAAAAAATTTTGCCATATCGTGTCTCCACTTTCAGTCGAAACTTATTATCATTAGTTTTGCTACCAAAGTTCACAATAAAAATATGTTTAATATTTATTCTATATCCCTCCCGTTACACGAACCTGTATTAATCATAACGGTCTTAATATTGGTCATTCTTATCTCGCCGTTGCTACTCGAACGAATAAAAATTCCCAGCATTGCAGGTCTTCTAATTTTTGGGATGCTTATCGGGTCGAATGGTTTCAATCTCATTCCTAACAGCCTTGAATTAAGCCTTTTTAGCACGACAGGGTTGCTTTACTTAATGTTTTTAGCCGGACTGGAAATCGACCTGATCGACTTTATCGAAAACAAAGGGAAAAGTCTGGCGCTGGGCTTATTGTCCTTTTTATTTCCATTTATTCTGGGTTTCGTAGTAAGTTTCTACCTACTGCAATTAGGCTTTCTACCATCCTTATTGATGGCCTCCATGCTTTCATCTCACACGCTAATTGCTTATCCCATCGCTAGTAAAATGGGAATTATTTCAACAACCATCGTAACTATTATCATTGGAGGAACAATCATTGCCGATGTATTTGCATTGGTTACCTTACAGTTCATAAGCGATTACGCAGCCGGACTATTCAATACGGCTGGCATGCTGCATATGATGGGCAACTTTACGGTTTTTGGATTGATTGTTTTCTTGGCAATTCCGTGGATTGCCAAACGATTTTTCACCTACTTCGATGGAGACTTAATCATTCAGTACCTTTTTGTATTAGGACTGTTGTTTATCTCAGCAGCTTCCGCCGAATTACTTCACATTGAACCTATTATTGGCGCCTTCTTTTGCGGATTAGTTCTTAACCGAAATATCATTCATGGATCCCCGCTCTACCAACGCATTGAATTCATAGGAAATAGTTTATTTATTCCTGTATTTTTAATTTCGGTAGGGTTATTGGTCAATCCCGGGTTTTATTTCAGCAACCCTGCCACGCTAGTACCACTGTTTATGCTAATAATTGTGGCAGTAGCTGGTAAATATTTGGCAGCCGTTGTTACCCAATACAGCTTTAGACTCCCTGCTTACGAGGGTCGGCTTATTTTTGGACTGACCACAGCAAGGGCGGCTTCGGCTATTGCCATCGTGTTGGTAGGGTATCAACTAGAGCTTTTCAATGAAGTTATTATTAATCATACAGTTGTACTGATCCTCGCGACGAGTATTTTAAGTACCTACATCACACAACACAATGCAAAAAAAGTAGCCGATGCAGAAGCTGAAACACCCAAAGAAGCCCTGAAATCGGAAATCATGATGGTACCCGTTTCCAATCCGGCCAATATGCCAACCCTGCTCAGGTTTGCTTCACTGCTCAAACAAACAGATGAAAAACAATCCGTTTATGCATTGTCGGTCTTGGCCAATATCCCAACTGTTCAACAACAAATTGCTCGCAACAAAGTCATTTTCAAAAAGGTGGTCGACGACCTCCATACAGATGTGAGCTTTAAAATG